>CAYRUW010000014.1:0-16460 GCA_964427465.1 uncultured Diaminobutyricimonas sp. | reverse complement strand
GGATGCGCAGCTTGTCGATCGCGGCGAAAAGGTTCCGCACGTCTTCGCCGTCGTTCCCGGTGCTCGCGACGACGTCCACGACCGGCGAGAGCGGTGGGATGTACCAGACCATGGGCATGGTGCGGTATTCCGGGTGCAGCGGCAGCGCGACCTTGTATTCGGTGATGAGCTTGTAGATGGGGCTGTTCTGTGCCGCTTCGATCCAGTCGTCGGCCATGCCTTCCGCCTTGGCGGCGGCGATCACATCCGGGTCGAACGGATCCAGCAGCACCGATCGCTGCGCGTCGAGCAACTGCTGCTCGTCCTCGACGCTCGCCGCCTCGAGCACCCGGTCGGCGTCGTAGAGCATGAGCCCGAGATAGCGCAGCCGTCCGACGCAAGTCTCGGAACAGATCGTGGGCTTGCCCTGCTCGATGAGGGGGAAGCACAACGTGCACTTCTCGGCTTTGCCCGTGCGGTGATTGAAGTACACCTTCTTATACGGGCAACCGGAGACGCAGAACCGCCAGCCGCGGCAGTCGTCCTGGTCGACGAGCACGATGCCGTCTTCCTCGCGCTTGTACATCGCACCGGATGGGCAGGATGCGACGCACGACGGGTTCAAGCAGTGCTCGCAGATTCGCGGCAGATAGAACATGAAGGTCTTCTCGAACTCCATCTGCACGTGTTCGCTCATGTGCTTGAGGATCGGGTCCTGCGGTGCAGTCTCCTGCGAGCCACCGAGGTTGTCGTCCCAGTTGCCGGACCACTTGATATCGATGTCGTCGCCTGTGATGAGCGACTTCGGCCGGGCGACGGGACTCTGACTGCCGAGCGGCGCTCGAGTCAGCATGTCGTAGTCGTACGTCCACGGCTCGTAGTAGTCGTCGATCGTGGGCAGGTCGGGGTTCGAGAATATGCTCGCGAGTTTGGTGAGCCGGCCGCCCGAACGCAGTTTCAGCCGGCCGCTCTTCGAGCGCTTCCAGCCTCCGCGCCACCGGTCCTGGTCCTCGTAGAAGCGCGGGTAGCCGATGCCGGGCTTGGTTTCGACGTTGTTGAACCACACATACTCGACGCCATCGCGATTGGTCCACACTTGCTTGCAGGTGACCGAGCAAGTGTGACAGCCGATGCACTTGTCGAGGTTCATCACCATCGACATCTGGGCCATGACACGCATCAGTACTCAACCTCCTGGTTTCGGCGGCGGATCACGGTCACCTCGTCGCGCTGGTTTCCGGTCGGTCCGAGGTAGTTGAACGCGAACGACAATTGCCCGTACCCGCCGATCAGGTGGGTCGGTTTCATGATGATCCGGGTGAGCGAGTTGCCGGTCCCGCCGCGCATCCCCGAGGTCTCGGCGATCGGTACGTTGATCGTGCGGTCCTTCGCGTGGTACATGTACACCGTGCCTTCGGGCATCCGGTGCGAGACGATCGCCCGGGCCACCACGACCCCGTTGCGGTTGTAGGACTCGACCCAGTCGTTGTCGCGGACGCCTATCTTCTCGGCGTCTTGGGGCGACATCCAGAACGTCGGGCCGCCACGGGAAAGCGTGAGCATCATCAGGTTGTCCTGGTATTCGGAGTGGATCGACCACTTCGAATGCGGGGTCAGGTAGCGCACCGCCACCTCGGCGCGCCCTTCCGAGCCTTTTCTGCCGGTGGGGCTCGTCGAACCGACCTGCGCGTCGTTGTAGAGCCGGTGCATGTCCAGCGGCGGCCGGAACACGGGCAAGTTCTCGCCGAGCTCCATGATCCAGTCGTGGTCGAGGTAGAAGTGCTGGCGGCCGGTGAGCGTGTGCCACGGCTTCTTGTGCTCGACGTTGATCGTGAACGCGCTGTATCTGCGCCCGCCGTGTTCGCTGCCCGACCATTCGGGTGAGGTGAGCACGGGAACGGGTGCGCCCGAGACGTCGTGCAGGGTGAACCGGGTGCTCTCGTTGCCGTCGCCGAGTTCGGCGAGGTCTTGCTGCCCGGTGTGCCGCCCTAGGTCACGGAAGCCCTGGGCACTCAATCGCCCGTTCGTGGTCCCCGAAAGCGCGAGCACCATCTCGGCTGCGCGCACGTCAGTATCGAGCCTCGGCCTGCCCTTGGTCGGGCCGCTCTCGACCAGTCCGTTGCGACGGCCGAGATCGGTCACTTCTGCTTGCGGATCGAACTTCACGCCCTTGGTCACCATGCCGAGTTCTGCGGTGAGCGGGCCGAGCGCCGCCATCCGGGCCGCGAACTCGGGATAGTTCCGCTCGACCACCACGAGCTTGGGCATGGTGAGGCCGGGGACGGGTTCGGGGTCTTTCGCGACTACACCGTGCGGCACGGCCATCTCATCCGGAGTGTCGTGCAGCAGGGGCGCTGCGACTAGGTCTTTGCGTACCCCGAGGTGCGCAACCGAAAGCTCTGAGATCTTGCGCGCGATCAGGTGGAACGACTCGAAATCGGTCTTCGCCTGCCACGGTGGCGCGATCGCCGGGTTGAAGGTGTGGATGAACGGGTGCATGTCCGTCGTCGAGAGATCGTGCTTCTCGTACCAGGTCGCCGGCGGTAGTACCACGTCGCTGAACAGGGTCGTCGAAGTCGAACGGAAGTCGCTCGTGACCATCAGATCGAGCTTGCCCACTGGCGCCTCGTCGCGCCACCGGATGGTTTTCGGCCTTCGCGCCGGCTCGACTTCGGTGCCCTGGATCGCCGCGTCGGTGCCGAGCAAGTGCTTCAGGAAGTACTCGTTGCCCTTGCCCGAGGAGCCGATGATGTTGGCGCGCCACACGTTGAGCACGCGCGGGAAGTTCTCCGGCGCATCCGGGTCCTCGCACGCGAATTGGAGTTCGCCCTTGCGAAGCAGGTCGACGACGTATTCGGATGCGGGCTTGCCCGCCTTCTCGGCCTCATCGACGAGGTCGAGCGGATTCCGGTTGAACGTCGGGTAGCTCGGCATCCACCCGCGCTTGGCCGATTCGACGAGCGTGTCCGCGGTGGTGAGCCCCGCGAACATCCCGGTGCTCGTCGCGCTCGTGAGCGCGTCGGCCGGCATCCCGTCGTAGCGCCACTGGTCGGTGGCCAGATACCAGTACGCGGTTCCGATCATCTGGCGCGGCGGCCGCACCCAGTCCAGGCCGAACGCGTATTGCGCCCAGCCGGTGATCGGCCGCACCTTCTCCTGGCCCACATAATGCGCCCAGCCGCCGCCGTTCTTGCCCTGGCAGCCGGTCATCGTGGTGAGCGCCAGGAACGTGCGGTAGATCGTGTCCGAATGGAACCAGTGGTTGGTGCCGGCGCCCATGATGATCATCGAACGGCCGCCCGAGTCCTCGGCGTTCTGTGCGAACTCGCGACCGATCCGCTCGGCGGCTGCGGCCGGAACCGAGGTGAACCGCTCCTGCCACGCGGGCGTGCCGGGCGCGCTGTCGTCGTCGTAGCCCGTGGGCCATTGGCCCGGCAGTCCTGCCCGGCCGACCCCGTATTGCGCCAGCAGCAGATCGAACACCGTTGTCACCATGCGGCCGGCGACCTTGCGCACGGGCACCCCGCGCCTGATCGTGCCGGTGCCGCCCGCGTGCTCGCGGCCTGGGGTGGGCTCGAGGTCGAACCGAGGCAAGTCGACCTCGACGGCGAGGTCGTCGTGGTCCGGCGCGTCGGCGATCGAGAGCAGCGGATCGGTTTCGCCCAGGTCGAGGTTCCAGAGGCCCGCATCGCTCTTCGAGAACCGGTGGCCGAGCGAGCCGTTCGGCACCACGGTCTGGCCGTTCTGGTCGAGCAGCACGGGCTTGAACGCGGGGTTTTCCACGTCGGCGGTGCCGGGCAGCGCATCCGCGGTCAGGAATTTGCCGGGCACCCAGGCGTCGCCGCGCCGCGTGAGTTCGATGAGGTAGCTCGCGTCGCTGTACCGCTTCAAGTAGTCGGCGAACATTGGCGTGCGGCGGTCGACCAGGAACTCTTTCAGCACGACGTGGCCCATCGCGATCGCCAGCGCGCCGTCGGTGCCCGGGTGGGTGGCGAGCCACTCGTCGCCGAACTTGGTGTTGTCGGCGTAGTCGGGGGAGACCACCACCACTTTCTGGCCGCGGTAGCGCGCCTCGACCATGAAGTGCGCGTCGGGGGTCCTCGTCACCGGGACGTTGGAGCCCCACATGATCAGGTACGAGGCGTTCCACCAGTCGCCCGACTCGGGAACGTCGGTCTGGTCGCCGAAGACCTGGGGAGACGCGACCGGCAGGTCGGCGTACCAGTCGTAGAACGAGAGCATCGTGCCGCCGAGCATGGTCACGAACCTCGAGCCGACACCGTGCGAGACGATCGACATCGCCGGTATGGGCGAGAACCCGGCGATCCGATCGGGACCGTACTTCTTGATGGTGTGCACGTGCGCGGCTGCGACGATCTCGGATGCCTCGTCCCAGGTCACGCGCACAAGTCCGCCCTTGCCCCGCGCTTTCTTGTAGGCACGAGCCGTCTCGGGGTCTCCGGTCACTTCGGCCCACGCGAGCACCGGGTCGCCCGTGCTCGCCCGCGCTTTGCGATACGCCTCGAGCAGCACGCCGCGCACGTATGGATAGCGCACGCGCGTGGGCGAATAGGTGTACCAGCTGAACGCGGCCCCACGGGGGCATCCGCGGGGCTCGTATTCGGGGGAGTCCGGTCCGACCAGCGGATAGTCGGTCTGCTGGGTCTCCCACGTGATGATGCCGTCCTTGACGTAGACCTTCCACGAACACGAGCCCGTGCAGTTCACGCCGTGTGTGGAACGCACCTCTTTGTCGTGGCTCCAGCGATCGCGGTAGAAGGCATCCGCGCTGCGGCCGCCCTTCAGGAACACCGACCGCAGGTCCTCCGATACTTCGCCGGGTCTCAAATACCGGCCGAACCCGATGAGACTGTCGGCGAGCGGGCCGTCGGTCCGGGCCCTGGAGGCGGGGGTGTCCTTGTAGATCGTCACGGCGGCTCCCGGTCTCACGCGGGGCCCGCGGTCGAGCGGTAGAACCCCTCGAATTCGATACTGGCCTGCCAGCGAGGTTCTGGCAACGGTCGATGGCCGTGAAAAATCGAACCGGCTATGCACCGGTGGCGGCAGCGGGCGCAGCAGCGGGCGCCGAACCTTGCGCAGCAGCGGGCGCCGAACCTTGCGCAGCAGCGGGCGCAGCGCCGGGCTCGCAACCTTGCGCAGCAGAGGGCGCCGAACCTTGCGCAGCAGCGGGCGCCGAACCCCGCGCGGCAGCGGCATCGGCACCGAGCCGCATCGTGCAGTCACGAGACTCGACCGGATTGAGCTCGCGTGCCTCGAGCGGACCGCCGGCCTGGCGCAGAGTGTCGCGCACGAGCCCGAAGTGCACGTCGCAAACGTGCGGGTGGTCTCGCACGAGCTTGTCGAACGGGCAGCCGTGCATGTGCACTTCGGCCAGAAAGGCGCCCGGATCCGCGCTCGCGCCGTCGGACGGCTCGGCGGGTTCCGGGGCTGGCGCGGTCCGGATGGTCGAGTCGAAGCCGCACTGGTCCATGTGGTCGTCGAGCACGTCGAGCTGGCGTGCGACCGTCGCCGACACCTCGGGTCTGGCGGCCTGCGGCACGAGCCGGCGCAATTGCTCGGCGCGGGCGAGCGCAGACTCCACTCGCTTGTTCCGCATCCGATCCGCGTGGTCGGCGGTCGTGCTGTAAAGGAGCTTCGGGCGTCCCCGTTCCGGGCGGCGGACGGTCTCGCAACTCACGAAGCCGGCATCGACGAGGCGCTGCAAGTGCTCGCGAACCGTGTTGTGGTGCAAGCCCGTGGCCTCGGCGAGCTCGGTCACAGTCATGGCACCGCGCTGCTGCAGTTCGTGCAGCAGATTGATCCGGCTCAGGGACGCCAGCGTCCGATGGTCCGGAAGCCCGCTCGTGGCCATCGCACCTCTCGATTCCTGACTCGATGCTACTCCCGCTGCCGCCGCCGGACCCGAGCTCGCTTTGGCGCGAGCCGGAGGGTAGCCGTGCGCATCCGCTCCCGCTGCCAGCGAGCGCACTTTGCGAGCCGCAGGGTACCTGAGAGAACACGCAGTAGCGCCGCCCCGAGAAGCTTGCCTTGTTAGCGTCGCGGCATGTCAGCATCCGGCGACCAGAAGCTGCACCCGGCCCCCGACAAGGGGTATCGCTCGAGCCAGGCATTCTCGAGCTATCGCAGCGAACTGATCCGCAAGAAGCAAGACGTGGTCGACGAGGACTGGGCCGGTGGCGTGCCCGCCCAATACGGCGTTGCGCCGCGCATCCGAGTCGGCCGCGACAAGTGGTTCAACCTGCTGTGGCTGATCCCCATCGGACTCGTGCTGCTCATTGCCGGCGTCGCGCTCGCGAAAGGTTTGCGCGAGCTGCCCGCCGTGCAGGAGTTCATCGAACGCTATCCGGGAACGACCGAGTTGCCGGATGGCGCACCGGTCGGATTCCCCGCGTGGCTGGCCTGGCAGCACTTCTTGAACGCGTTCCTGCTGATCTTCATCATCCGTTCCGGGGTCACGATCCTCGCCGACCACCCACGTCTCTACTGGACGAGGCATTCGACGCCCGGCAAAGACTGGTTCCGGATGCAGAAGCCGGTTCCCGACGACCCGCTCTACACCGCGAAGATGGATTCGATCACCCTGCCCGACGGGGTCGGATTGCCCGGGCGGCGGCACTCGATCGGGCTCGCCCGATGGTGGCACTTGGGCGTCGACGTGCTGTGGCTGCTGAACGGCATCGTCTTCTTCGTGCTCATCTTCGCCACCGGGCAGTGGATGCGTCTCGTGCCCACAAGCTGGGAGGTGTTCCCGAACGCGGTCTCGGTGGCCATCCAGTACCTCTCGCTCGACTGGCCGCTCGAGAACGGCTGGGTCAACTACAACTCGCTGCAAGTGATCGCGTATTTCATCACCGTCTTCGTCGCGGCACCGGCCGCGCTGATAACGGGCCTTGGCATGTCTCCTGCGCTCTCGACGAAGTTCCGATGGATCTCTTCGGCATTCAGCATCCAAGTCGCGCGCTCACTGCACTTCCTGGTGTTGTGCTGGTTCATCGCGTTCATCGTGGTCCATGTCGCGCTCGTTTTCACCACGGGTGCCCTGCGGAACCTGAACCACATGTACGCGGTGCGCGACGACGAGAGCTGGATCGGGTTCTGGGTGTTCGCCGCATCCCTGGTCGTCATGATCGTCGCGTGGTGGGCGGCGACTCCGCTCACCTACCGCTACCCGAGGCAAGTGCAGAAAGTCGGCTACGCGCTCGTCGGACCCGTGCAGAAATGGTTCGAGCACATCGACGCGAAGCCCGGCCAATACTCCGAGAAGGACATCTCGCCGTATTTCTGGCACAACGGCAAATACCCGGAGACCGAGGAGTTCAAGAAGTTGCAAGCCGGAGACTTCGCGGACTACCGCCTGCAGATCGGCGGACTCGTCGAGAACCCGGTGGAGCTGGATCTGGGCCAATTGCGCTCACTCGCGCATCATGAGCAGATCACGCAGCATTTCTGCATCCAGGGCTGGTCAGGTGTCGCCAAGTGGGGCGGCGTGGCGATGAAGACGATCCTCGAGATCGTGAAACCGTCGCCCGAAGCGAAGTGGGTCGTCTTCTACTCATTCGCCCACGGACCGGACGGCGGAATCTACTACGACGCGCATCCGATCGAGCAGATGAGCTACCCGCTCACGATGCTCGCGTACGAGATGAACGACGAAGACCTGAGTTTCGGCCACGGTGCGCCGTTGCGCCTGCGCAACGAAGTGCAACTCGGTTTCAAGATGGTCAAGTGGGTCAAGGGCATCGAATTCGTCGGCCACTTCTCTGAGGTCGGTGGCGGATACGGCGGCTACAACAACGATCACGAGTTCTTCGGCTACCGGCAGTCGATTTGACCCGGTCGCGTTCGAAGGGCGGCGGGCTAGGCTGGGGCCATGAGCGCCGTGGCGGCGGTTGAGACCTCGGCCCGCTACCTGAAAAAGCCGGCCGACGTGCCAGCCGTGCTCGAAGAGCCCGTCGGCCGAGTGCTCGATGCCCGGGGCAGGCCGTTGCAGGACCTGAGAATCTCGGTCACCGACCGCTGCAATTTCCGCTGCGTGTACTGCATGCCGAAAGAGATCTTCGGCCGTGACTACGCGTTCCTGCCGCGCGAAGAGCTGCTCACCTTCGAAGAGATCGCCCGCCTAGCGCGGATCGCTGCGGCGCACGGCGTCGACAAGGTGCGGCTCACCGGCGGTGAGCCGCTACTTCGCAAAGGGCTGCCCGAACTGGTCCGGATGCTAAGTCGAGTGCGAACCCCGGACGACCGCGAGCTCGACATCGCACTCACCACGAACGGCTCGGCGCTCGAGCAGCTCGCCCGGCCGCTCGCGGAGGCCGGGCTCAAGCGCGTGACAGTGTCGCTCGACTCGCTCGACGACGCGACCTATCAGGCGATGAACGACGTCAAGTTCCCGGTCGCGCGGATCCTGCGCGGCATCGAAGCGGCGGGCGAGGCTGGACTCGCGCCGGTCAAGATCAACATGGTCGTCAAGCGGGGCTTGAACGACCATGACATCCTGACCATGGCCCGGCACTTCAAAGGCACTGGGCACATCCTGCGGTTCATCGAATTCATGGACGTGGGCACGACGAACGGGTGGCGGCTGGATGAGGTCGTGCCCTCGGCGGAGGTGATCCGGCGGATCGATGCCGAACTGCCGCTCGAAGCTCTCGAGCCGAACTATCCGGCCGAGACCGCCAGTCGCTGGCGCTATCGCGACGGCGAAGGCGAGATCGGCGTGATCTCGAGCGTCACGAGGTCGTTCTGCCACTCGTGCACCCGCATGCGCATTTCAGCACAAGGGGAGCTGTTCACTTGCCTGTTCGCCGGCGCAGGCCACGACCTCCGTGCGCTCATGCGCGCTGGCTGCACAGACGAGCAATTGGCCACGGTCATGGCGAGCCTGTGGCGTTCGCGCGACGATCGGTACTCGGAGTTGCGAAGCCGCGCCACAGCAAAGGATGCAGCCGGCGAGGCGAGCGGTGAGGCGAGCGGTGCAGCGAAGGACTCGCCCACGCGCGTCGAGATGTCGTACATAGGCGGTTGAATGCGGGAGAGCGGTTTAAGGCGGGAGAGAACGGGGCGAGGCGTCGTGAAGTGCGGTCCGAAGGTGCGGACCATTCCGGTCCACGGCCGGTCAGCAAGCGGTCCGGCGATGCGCACCGGTATTAGGACCGCCGTCGTTCGAGGGTTCGGTGGCTGAGTTAAACGTCACGGTGAGGTATTTTGCTGCGGCAGCCGAAGCCGCCGGTCGCGACGAGGAAAGCCTCGCGTTCGCGCCCGGCGCGACACTGGGCGAACTGCGGCGCTTGCTCGAGACCCGATACGGCGAACCGATGGAGCGAGTGCTGCGCTCCGGCTCATTCCTGCTCGACAAAGTGGTCCGCCGCGACGCCGAATACCCGCTCACCGACCGGGTCGACGTGTTGCCGCCTTTTGCGGGCGGCTGAATCGCGCGCGTCGGCTCGCGTGGAGGCCGGGCTGTGCCCGCGAGGCGGGCTGTGCCCGCGAGCGAGCGCTTCGCCTGGCGAGGGGCTTCGTGCGCCCTCAGAGCCCGACCCACTCCGAGTGCCCGTCCGGGAACAACTGGCGCTTCCAGATCGGCACGCTCGCTTTGATGCGCTCGACGAGCAATTCGCATGCGTCGAACGCCTCGCGCCGGTGCGCCGCGGCGGCGGCGGCGAACAGTGCGACGTCGCCGACCTCCAGATGGCCGATCCGGTGGGCGGCGGCGACGCGAAGCCCAGTCTGCGCCGTCACTTGCGCACAGCATTCCTCGAGCATGGCTTGCGCATCCGGGTGCCCCTGGTAGTCGAGCGAGAGCACCCTCCGGCCGGCGTCGTGGTCTCGGACCACACCCGTGAACGCCACGACCGCGCCGCTGGCCCGCGAGCCGACCGCAGCGAGCACGGCCGATTCGTCGATAGGTGCCGCGCTGACAATTGCCGTCGGTCGCGGCATCCCAGCAGTCGATGGCATCTGGTGGTGTCCTTTGCCTATTGCTTCGGTCTTCGCTGTTGCTTTTCAGTCTTGCCTGGCGCCTCAGTATCGCGCGAGGGTGCGGTCGACCCGCGCCGCATACGCGTCCACCCCGCCCGCGAGGTGCTGCACGTTGTCGCGGCCGCTGCTGCGCAGCCACTGCATGGCCTGCTCCGAACGAACGCCATGGTGGCAATACAGCACAACGGGAACGTCGGTGCGGATGCGCTCGAGCGAGTGCGGCAGGGCACCGAGCGGGATCCACTCCGAACCGTCGAGCGAGACGATCGCCGCCTCGAACCTCTCCCGCACATCGACGAGCTGCATCGGCTCGCCCGAGGCGAGCAGCCGTGCGAGTTCCTCCGGGCTGACCGTGTCCCGCGGATGCGCGCGAGAGCGACCGGAGACCGGGGCGACGGGGGAGGTCGAGGCAGTCCCGCCCGGGCCACTGGCCGTCGACGGTTCCGAGTCGTTCGCGTCGGTGCCCGATTGCCCGGTGCCGGCCTGACCAGTACCCGCTCGCTCGCTGCCGGCCTGACCGGCACCCGCTCGCTCAGTGCCGGCCTGGCCGGGCACGGGGTCTTTCAGACCGCAGAACACCTCGTAGTCGACGAGTTCGGTTATCGGTCCCGCGTCGGATGCGGCCTCGAAGGCCAGTTCCCGGAACCGTCCGGTGAGCGCGTCGTAGGTGGTGACTCGGCCGATCAGTGGTTCGCCGATCCCGGTCAGCAGCTTGACCGTCTCGGCCGACATGATCGCGCCGATGGTCGCGCAAACGCTCGGCAGGACTCCGCCCTCGGCGCATGAGAGCACTTCGCCGGGAGGTGGTGGCGAGGGGAACAAGTCCCGGTAGGTCGGCCCCCGGCCTGCCCACGCGACGCCCGCCTGTCCGCTGTAGCGCAGGATCGCGCCCCAGACGAGCGGCTTGCGCGCGATGGCGGCGGCATCGTTCGTGAGGTAGCGGGTGGGAAAGTTGTCACTGCCGTCGAGCATGAGGTCGTACTGTTCGAGCACCCCCAGGATGTTGCTCGAATCCAGCCTTACGTCGTGCTTCACGACCCGCACCTCGGGGTCGATCGCCGACACGGTATCGGCGATCGAGTCGAGCTTGCTGCGGCCCAGGTCCGCCATCGAGTGGGAGATCTGACGGTGCAGGTTGGACAGCTCCACCGTGTCCGTGTCCGCCACGCCGATAGTGCCGACACCGGCGGATGCGAGGTAGGGAATGACGGCACTGCCGAGCCCACCGGCGCCCACGACCAGCACGCGGGCGTTCCACAGCCGGGCCTGCGCGTGCTCGTCGAAACCGGGGAGCATGAGTTGCCGGCTGTAGCGTGCGAGGCGTTCGGGGCTCAACGAGCCGCCCGGTTCGGAAACGCGCCACTGGGCGCCGAGCGAGTTCAAGCGGGCCTCCCGGACACGCGGGGATTTCGAGGCAAGTCTATTCGCCGGCGCACTTCGTCGCCGGGCTGCGTCCAGGTCCGGACTATTCGTCGCCGATCAAGCCGAGAGCGGTCGCGGTCGCGGTGTGGACGGCGTCTGCCGGAGGGTGGCCTGCGGCCGCGGCCCGGCCGGCAGCGTATCCGACCAGGAATGTCGTGAGCGGCGCGGCGGGACGCAGAACGGCGTGCGCTGACTGGCCGGCCAGGTCGAGCACCGCGTCGACATCCACGGGGAGGTCGCCTATCCGGAGCGCCTCGACCAGACGCTCGGTCCAATTCTGCAGGGTCTGCTTTTCATCGTCGTTCAAGGCGTTCTCCTCGCGCTCGGTCCATTGCCTGTATGTTGGCCGGTACTTCCGATACGTTTTGTGGCCGCACCCCGAGGCGGACGGCATCCGCCCACGTGTCCACGTCGTCGGTCGACCCGGCGAGAACGTGCACCCGGGTCAGATCGAGCCCATCGATCAAGCGGTGCATCGGCAACGACTCGAGACTCGCTCCGCGCCGGTGCGTCTCGATGGCGGCCCTGAGCCGCGTGCTCGAATATGCCGCCGCCAAGGGCTGAATCCGGTCCCCGCTCTCGTCGGAGGAGATCGCGATCGCGCCGTCGCGCTCCGGCGAGTCGGTGACGGCGGCGAGCAGCAGCGGCACGGCCAAGGCGATGCGGGGCATGTCGCACGCGAGCACGAGGGTGAAGTCGCCGAGCGTTTCGCCTGTGCCCGCCAGCGCATCCAGCCCCGCGGCTATCGCCGCCGCCGGGCCGGTGAACGGGGGATGCTCTCGCGCCCACAGCACCGGGTGCTTGAGACCGGTCTCGGGGCCGACGACGACCGTGTGCCGGGCGTTGGCCACGGCGGCGACGGTTCGCTCCAGCAGAGTCTGTCCGTCGAGCAGTAGCGCCGCTTTCGGGGCCGAGCCGAGGCGCGATGACTTGCCGCCCGCCAGGACCAGCGCGTCTACCAGCACAGTGCCCACTGTAGCCATGGAGGCGTCTGGGCGAATCGACGCCGGTGGGCGACCAGGAATAGGCTGGGAGCAAGCGGTGTGTCGAAAGTGAGGCCCGCATGACGGACAAAACCCGTCCCAGCCAACGCAAGAGCGCGCAAACCCAGCGGGTTCAGGCGAGGGACAAGAACGGCGCGGAACTGCGCAAGTACTACGAGCAGATGGTGCTCGTGCGCGAGTTCGAGTTGCGCGCCGGTGAGATGTACGCTCGCGCGAAGATCGGCGGCTACTGCCATCTCAACCTCGGCGAAGAGGCGACGGTTGTGGGGCTGATGAATGCCCTCGCGCCGCAGGACTACGTGTTCGCCGGATACCGCGATCACGGCTACGCGTTGTTGCGCGGCATGACTCCTGGCGCGGTGATGGCCGAGCTGTTCGGCAAGACCACGGGAGTGGTCGGCGGTCGCGGCGGGTCGATGCACTTGTTCGACGCCGAAGAGCGGATGCTCGGCGGCTACGGCATAGTCGGCGGTCAGATACCGCTCGCGACCGGCGCCGCATTCGCGATCGACTATCGCAGCGAACCCGGGCCGGACGCCGAGGCGGTGGTGTGCTTGTTCGGCGATGGCGCCACGAACATCGGCGCGTTCCACGAATCGCTGAACCTGGCCGGGCTGTGGAACCTGCCGATCGTGTACGTCATCGTCAACAACCGGCTCGGCATGGGCACGACGGTGGAGATGGCCTCGGCGGAGCCCGACTTGTACAAGCGCGGTTCCGCATACCGGATCAAAGGCGAGCGGGTCGACGGAGACGATCCGATCGCAGTGCTGGACGCCACGCGCAAGGCGATGAAGCAGGCGCGCGAGAAGCGCCGACCGATGCTGCTCGAACTGGTCAGCTACCGCTTGAAGGGTCACTCCGTGGTCGACCCGGCACGTTACCGTTCGAGCGAGGAGACCGAGGAAGCCAAGCAGAACGACCCCGTTCCCGCGTTCCGCGCACGCCTGATCGATCAGGGCGTGCTCGACGAAGCGGAGGCCGAGAAGATCCACGATGCGGTCACGAAGACGGTCGACGAGGCGGTGGCATTCGCCGACGAAAGCCCGGACCCGTCGCCCGACGAGCTGTTCGAGTACGCATATGCGACCGACGTGCCGAATGCGCCGCACTCCTTCCCGGGCGAACCGCTGGCGGTGAGCGCATGACCGGCTCGCGTGTCATCACCTATCGTCAAGCGCTCAACGAGACGCTTCGCGCGGAACTCGAGCGGGACGAGAACGTCTACCTGATCGGCGAGGAGATCGGGCTGTTCGAGGGGTCGTACAAGATCACCGCGGGCCTGCTCAAAGATTTCGGGCCCAAGCGCGTGGTCGACACCCCGATTGCGGAGGAAGGCTTCGTCGGCATCGCCACCGGCTCGGCGATGCTCGGCTTGCGCCCGGTCGTCGAGATCATGACGATCAACTTCAGCCTCATCGCGATCGACCAGATCGTGAACCATGCGGCGAAGATCCACGGGATGTTCGGCGGCCAGGCGAAAGTGCCCATGGTCATCCGCACACCGGGCGGTGGGGGTCAGCAGCTCGCCGCGACGCACTCGCAGAACCTCGAGGTCTGGTACGCGCACATTCCGGGGATGAAGGTCGTCGCGCCGTCGTCGCCCGCGGATGCCAAGGCGCTGCTCACCGCGGCGATCCGAGACGACGACCCCGTGCTGTTCCTGGAGAATCTCGCACTGTACAACACCAAGGGCGAGGTTCCCGACGGCGAACAGGTAGGCGAGATCGGCCGCGCCGCCGTGGCGAAACCGGGCCGAGATGTCACGATCGTGAGCTATTCGCGTGGCGTGGTCACCGCTCTCGAGGTCGCCAACCAGCTCGAGGGCGAGGGTGTGTCGGCGGAGGTCGTGGACTTGCGCAGTCTGCGTCCGCTGGACCGGGAGACGATTTGCGCCTCCGTGCGCAAGACGAGTCGCGCAGTGATCTTCGAAGACGACATGCTCAGCTACGGCGTGGGTGCCGAGATCTCGGCGACGATCGGTGAAGGCGCGTTCGACTATCTCGATGCTCCGGTGCGGCGGGTGGCCGCCGCCGAGGTGCCGCTGCCGTACGCGAAGCCGCTGGAACGCGCTGCAATGCCCGACGCGGCGGCGTTGCTCAGGGTCGTGAACGAGACTCTCGACGCGTCCGCGTTCTCGCGCGGTAGGAGGTGACATGGCCGAGGTGATCATGCCCCGTCTGTCGGACACGATGGAGGAGGGCGAGCTCGCGAAGTGGCTGAAGGATGTCGGCGATCCGGTGAAGAAGGGCGACGTGCTCGCCGAGATCGAGACCGACAAAGCGACGATGGACCTCGAAGCTTTCGAGGACGGTGTGCTGGAGCAGCAACTCGTCGAGTCGGGCACGGTCGTGGCGATCGGAACCCCGGTTGCCGTGATCGGTACGGGTGAGAACGTGGCGAGCGGAGGCGGCGATGATGGTGCTGCCGCCGAATCCGCGGCAGAGGCGAAACCTGCGGACGAAGATGTTTCCGCGGGCGCCGGGTCGGCGGAGCCGGCCGAACGCGACCAAGCACAGCAGCCGTCCGGCGCTGAAGCGGAACCGGCCCGGGGCGCGGTGGCTGTGCCGAAGGACGCCGACGAGCAGACCCAGCAGCAAGCGATGGCGTCGTCGCGCGCCGTGCCGGACGAGACGGTTTCCAAGACCTCGGCAGAACCCGGTGAGCCTGAGGATGCGGCGGGACCGACGGCCGCTCCGGTCACGCCGGGCGTGCAGGCGATGGCCTCTGACGAGGGCGGGGACAAACTGCGCATGTCGCCGCTCGCGCGCAAACTCGCCAAGGACAACGACGTGGACCTGTCGACGGTGCGGGGTACCGGTCCGCAAGGGCGCATCGTGCGCGCCGACGTGGAGGCCGCGATCGAGGCCGGCCGGGGCGGGGCTCGCGAAGCCGATCGGGCGGGTGCTCGGCCGGCACCCGGGGCGGGTGCGCAACGGGTTGCGGTGAGCCGCATCCGGCAGGTGGCGGCGAAGCGGCTCACCGAGAGCCAAGCGGTGCCGCACTTCTTCTTGACGGTGCAGGTGAACGCCGACCGGCTGTTCGAGTTCCGGTCCGATGCGAACCAGTCGCTCGAATCCAGCGGCGTGAAGCTGAGCGTGAACGACCTGTTGGTGAAGGCAGCCGGCGTGGCTTTGCGGCGGCACCCTGAGGCGAATGCGTCGTGGGACGGTGATGCCGTGCTGCAGCACGATCGCGTGAACGTGGGGATCGCGGTCGCGACCGACAACGGCCTGCTGGTGCCTGTGGTGGCGGACGCCGACCGCAAGTCGCTGGGCGAGATCGCAGCCGACACAGTGGAGTTGGCGCAAGCTGCGCGCGACGGCAAGCTCAAGCTCGACCAGATGTCGGGCGGCACGTTCAGCATCAGCAATCTCGGCATGTTCGGCATCGAGCAGTTCACGGCGGTGATAAACCCGCCCGAGGCGGCGATCCTCGCGGTAGGGGCTTCGGTGCCCGTGCCGACGGTGCGCGACGGCCAGCTGGTCGAGGTGCCCAAGATGAAGCTCACGCTCACGGTGGACCACCGTGTCATGGATGGCGCGGTCGCCGCGGTGTTCCTGCGCGACCTGGTCGGCATCCTGGAGAACCCACTGCAACTGGTCCTCTGAGCCAGTGGCCCTGTGAGCTAGGTCGTTCTGCGCGCCGAGCTGGGACTGCGCGCCGAGCCGGGACTGCGTGCCTAGTCGGGACTGCGTGCCTAGTCGGGACTAGGTGCTGGCGGACACGTCGTGCCGCCTGCCCGGACCGCGAGCCTGGACGCAGTGGGCGCGAAGTCAGCCTGCGCGCCCCGGACGCGTGCCGAACCGCGCGCGTGCCGAACCGCGCGCGTGCCGAACCGTGCGCTTGCCGAACCGTGTGTCTGCCGAACCGTGTGTCTGCCGAGGCGCGCCTGCCGGACGCGCGCATAGCGGACCTGTGCCCACCGGGCGTTTGCGCGGAGCCGGCCAGCGTCTTCCCGCCATGGGTGTGCCTTTGACGCCCGCGGGTCTATCCCGCTCGTGTGGCGGCGCGGGTGTAGAGGTCGTGTAGGGCGGTGCTTTTGGTGGGCATTTG
>CAYRUW010000013.1:0-17315 GCA_964427465.1 uncultured Diaminobutyricimonas sp. | reverse complement strand
GCGCGCGCGCGCCGCATCCAGCAGTTCCTCTCGCAGAACACCTACATGGCCAAGAAGTTCACGGGCGTCGAGGGCTCGACCGTGCCGCTCAAGGAGACGATCGAGTCGTTCGACGCGATCGTCAAGGGCGAGTTCGACCACGTCGCGGAGCAGGCGTTCTTCAACGTCGGACCGATTTCCGACGTCGAGGAGAACTGGGCGAGGATCCAGAAGGAGAACGGCTGACATGGCCGAACTCGACATTCACCTCGTCTCCGCGGAAAGCGAGGTCTGGCGCGGCAAGGCGAAGCAGATCATCGCGCGCACTACCGAAGGCGAGATCGGCCTGCTGCCCGGGCATGAGCCGATCCTGGCCATGCTCGGTGCCGGCGAGGTCCGGGTTACGACGGTGGACGGCGAGTTGGTGACCGCGAACGCTGAAGACGGTTTTCTCTCGATGGAGCACGACACCGTCACGATCGTGGCGCGCAACGCCGCTCTGGTCTGACCGGGGACGGCTAGCGGGCAGGCGCTGACGCGCGCCAGCAATCCGCCAAATGGTCGTCGACCATGCCCGTGGCTTGCATGAGCGCATACATCGTCGTGGGCCCGACGAACCTGAAGCCGAGTGCGCGCAATCGCTTGCTCATGGCGTTCGACTCGGGGGTGGTCGCCGGGATGTCCGCCGGAACCACCGGCCGCGCAGAGCGAGCCGGGGGAGCGAACGACCAGAGCAAGCGGTCGAGCGCGCCCGGCGCATCGCGTACCAGAGCGAGGGCTGCCCGGGCGTTCGAGATCGTCGCCTCGATCTTCGCGCGATTCCGGATGATCCGCGCATCCGACATGAGCCGCTGTGCTTCGCTATCCGGCATCCCGGCCACTGGTTCGATCCGGAAGCCGTGGAAGGCCTCACGCAATGCCGTACGACGCTTGAGGATCGTCAGCCACGACAGGCCGGCCTGGAATGCCTCGAGTGCGATCCGCTCGAACAGCTCGTCGTCGCCGTGCAGCGGGATTCCCCACTCGTCGTCGTGGTACCGACGGTATTGGGGGTCGGATTCGGCCCAGGGACACCGGATGCGGTCCGGCACGGGCGTCACAACCGGTGCTCGACGCCTTCGTGGTCGAGCAGCCACGATTTCGTGGGGATGCCGTTTCCGCCGCTGTAACCGGTGATCCGGTCGTTCGTGCCGAGCACGCGGTGACACGGCACGATGATCGGCACGGGGTTCGCGCCGATCGCCCCTCCGACCGCGCGAACGGCGGTGGGCCGGCCGATCACGCGGCCTAAGTAGCCGTAAGAGACGACGTCGCCGAACTCGATGCGCGTGAGCTGTTCCCACACCGAGCACTGGAAGGGTGTGCCGGTGAGCTGTACCGGTATGTGAAAGCTCCGCCGGCGTGCGGCGAAGTACTCGCCCAATTGCACAGCCGCGAGTTCGAGCACGTCGTCGCCGCGCTCGGGCCGCCCGTCGTAGGGGAGCTTTCCGTTGCGCTCGATCGTGAGCGAGGTCACCGCCTCGCCATTGCCGATGAGCAGGATCCTGCCGATCGGACTGTCCATGCGCAGCAAGGCATGCGGTTGCGCAACCCGCCCGGTGACCGGGAGTTCCGCTCCGGCCTGGCCGAGCGTTTCGGGTGTGCCGAGCGAGAATTCGGGTGCTGCTGTCGGCGAAAGCATGAAAACGACTGTAACGGCTGGATAACGCTCAGGCCAGACCCCAATCGAGTGGCGTGGAGCGTACGCACTGTCTCGGCCAGGGAGGATAGAGGCATGGAACATCGCAACCTGGGCCGTTCTGGCCTCGTAGTCTCGTCGATCGGCCTCGGCTGCAACAATCTGGGCAGGCCGGGCGCGCGCACGGAATCCCAAGAAGGCACCGACGCCGTCGTGCATGCAGCGCTCGACGCGGGAATCACGTTCTTCGACACGGCCGACATGTACGGCAGCGAGTACGGGCGAAGCGAAGCACAGCTCGGGGCGGCGCTCGAAGGCCACCGGGATTCTGTCGTGATCGCGACCAAGTTCGGCTTCGCGGGAGCCGAGAGCCCGATCCCGTCATGGGGAGCGCGCGGGTCGCGCCGGTACGTACGGCTCGCGGTCGAGGGCTCTTTGCGCCGGCTGCGCACGGACTGGATCGATCTCTACCAATTGCACTCGCCCGATCCGAGCACGCCGATCGAAGAGACCCTCGCGGCTCTGGACGAGCTCGTGGCAGAGGGCAAGATCCGCTACTACGGGCACTCGAACTTCGCTGCCTGGCAGCTGGTCGAAGCAGAATGGACTGCTCGCGTGCGTGGTGGCGGGAGGTTCGTCTCGGCGCAGAACGAGTACAGTCTCATCCATCGCGAGGCCGAGGCCGAGCTGTTGCCCGCGTTGCGGCACCACGAACTCGGCTTTTTGCCCTTCTTCCCGCTATACAACGGACTGCTCACCGGAAAATACACGCGCGCGGGCGGTCCCGCGGACTCGCGCATCGTCAAGCGCAAGCCGGAACTGCTGGAGACCGCGCCATGGGACGCGCTCGAGAGCTACCAGCGGTTGTGCGACGAGCACGGGGTCGACATGCTCACCGCGACCTTCACATGGCTGCTCGCGCAACCAGGGCTCGCTAGCGTTATCGCGGGAGCCACGACCCCCGAGCAGGTTCGCCGGAATGCCGCGACCGCCGGGGCCTGGCAGCCTGCCCCCGAGGTCATCGCCCAGATCGGCGACTTGTTCGAACAATCGTGATCGGATCGGGCGAGTGCCGGATCGGCGTCAGTTGAGCACGCCCAGTGCGATGTTGAGCGAGGCGGAGTACAGGATCCACGCCAGGTAAGGCAAAAGCGACAGGGCTGCGGCGCGGTTCACGTTCCAGATCTCGCGGACGAACGCGACGATGGTCGCCGCTAGCAGCACGATGATCGCTGCGGCGAGCCAGATGGCGCTCCGGCCGATCACCGGGTAGAGCCCGAGCAGGACCGGCTGCCAGAGGGCGTTGAGCATCAATTGCGTGCCGTACAGGGTGAGCGCGCCGGTCACGACCCGCCGCTTGCGCTCCCGCCAGACGAGCCAGGCCGCGACCGACGTGACGATGTGCATGAGCGACCAGACACTGCCGAACACCCAGTTCGGTGCCGTCCATGGGGCGGTCACGGCTTCTCCGTACCAGAGCAGCGCTCCCGCGCGACTGACGAGCGAACTGATCGTGAACACCGCGGCCGAGAGCGCGAGCAGGCCACCCAGGACCAGCGCAGAACGCACCCGCTCGGCTCGTTCGGAAACGGGTGGCCGCGTCTTCGTCGGTGTGCTCATGCCCTCAGCCTCCGGGCGGCACTCGCGGCGCCCAACGTTTGAATACTATCCGCCGGCCCCGTGCAGCGCTCAGGTCAGGCAGGGCGTAATGGCGGCGTTCCGCCAGTGAATATCCGGAGATGCTCGGTATCGTGCTGTCGTGGTGCGCGAGAAAGCCGGCCCGTTCGATGTCGACGACACGATCGTGCGCGCCCCATCCCGATCGGCTTCGCCGGTTCCAGCCGGGCCCGGTGCTGCGAACGTCGCCGGTCCGGGCGACCTGGACGACACTGTGCTGACCGCGCCCGCGAAACCGGCTGCCGAGGCGCCGCCGCGCGGCCGCGCGCACCTTCCGGTCGCCGACCGGCAGCGGGTTTGCCGTTTCCGGATCGCCGCCTCCGGCCAGATCGTGGACCTGGATCGTCCCGTGTACGTTGGCCGTCGTCCGGCCGCTCCCCGGGTCGGCACGGGCGCGGAACTGCTCGTGACGGTGCCGAGCCCCCAGCACGAGGTCTCGGCGACCCATTTGGAGCTCAGGCAATCCGGATCGGTGGTCGTGGCGACCGATCTGGGGTCCACGAACGGCACGAGGCTGGCCATACCGGGGCGGGTGCCCGAGCTGCTGCGATCCGCGGAATCGGCCGTGGTCACGGCGGGCACGAGGATCGACTTGGGCGATGGGGTGCTGCTTGAGATTCTGCCGCCTGCTGCGCTGCGTTAGGCTCGGCTACGCGATGGGAGCGGCAACTTGACCCAAATCGGGCGCGACAGTCCACGGCACGAGTTCTCGGTACCTGGAACGGGGGAGAGGATCGTGCTGTCCTGGGCATCGCTGACAAACACGGGGCATCGCAGGCATGCGAACGAAGACAGCGTCATCGCGCAAGCCCCGATCTTCGCGGTCGCCGACGGCATGGGCGGCCATTCCGCCGGAGACCTCGCGAGTGCTGCCGTGGTGAACCGGCTCTCGCAAATGCCGCCCGGCGATTTCGTGGAATTGCCGCAATTGGGCAAGGCGCTCGAGGCGGCGACCACCGACATCGACCTCGTCGTGGACGACAATGCGCTCGGGGTCGGCACGACGGTGACCGGTGCCGCGGTGGTCATGGTCGAGTCGGTGCCCCGGTTCGCGGTATTCAATATCGGCGACAGCCGCGTCTACCGGTTCGAGCGCAACGAACTCAGTCAGATCACCGTCGACCATTCCGTGGTGCAAGAACTCGTGGATTCCGGACTGCTGCACCCGGACGACGCAGAGTTCCATCCCGACAGCAACGTCATCACCCGGGCCCTCGGTTTCCACGCGGCGCCGCATCCGGACCACTGGCTGCTGCCTGTGCGATCGGGGATGCGGCTGTTGCTGTGCTCGGACGGGCTCACCAAGGAGGTGGGCCGCGATCGGCTGCGGCTGCATCTTGCCGCCGGGATGTCGGCGAAGGAGACCGCGCACGCACTCATGGACGCTGCGCTCGCGGCCGGCGGGCGGGACAACATAAGCATCGTCATAGTCGACGTGCTCGAAGCCCCGGAGTACCCCGAGTAGCTTCGACAGCTGTTATCCCCCGTTCGGGGGTGACAAGGGTGTACCTAAGCGCGCTGCTGCCTACAATGGTGCAACTTCGTGGGATCGAGCAAGCGTGTGTCTGACAATCGCGTACGCGAGCGAGGATGCGGCTGGGGGTGCGGGATTGCAAGGCGGAAGAGGAGTCGATAGCGGCGCTATCGGCGACGATGACAACGTAGCAAGCGCGTCGCCTCGGCGCACCGCAGTCCGTGCGGGATTGCCGGACATACCCTGAGGGGGTCTCGTGGCGCGTCGTCTGCCGTCCGCTCCGCCTGTGCTGCCCGGGTTCTCGCACTTGCACGTGCTCGGCTCCGGCGGCTTTGCCGACGTGTTCTTGTACGAGCAGAACATGCCGCGCCGCAAGGTCGCCGTCAAAGTCATGCTCAGCGAGGTGGTCGACGACCAGGTGCGGCAGATGTTCCAGGCCGAGGCGAACCTCATGGCCCAATTGAGTGCCCACCCGTCGATCCTCACCGTGTATCAGGCGAGCGTCTCCGCCGACGGACGGCCGTACCTCGTCATGGAGCTGTGTTCGGCGACGCTGAGCGAGCGGTACCGTCGCGAGCGGCTGCCGGTGCCCGAAGTGCTCAAGATCGCGATCCGGATCGGCAGCGCGATCGAGACGGCGCATCGCGCGGGGGTGCTGCACCGCGATATCAAGCCGTCGAACATCCTGACGACCGCCTACGGGCATCCGGTGCTCTCCGACTTCGGGATCGCGGCGAGTCTCAACGAATCGCGCAATCAGGAGTCGGTGGGCATGTCGATTCCGTGGTCGGCACCCGAAGTTCTCATGGACGTCACTTCGGGCAACGTGGCAAGCGAAGTGTGGGCGTTCGCCGCGACCGTGCATTCGCTGCTCGCTGGGCGCTCGCCCTTCGAGATACCCGGTGGCAAGAACTCTTCGAGCGATCTGATCGCGCGCATAAATCGCGGTCGGCCGGAGCCGATCGGCCGCCCGGATGTGCCCGCGAGCCTCGAGCGGATCCTACGACGGGCGATGTCGCGCCGTCCGGAACAGCGGCAGCTGAGCGTGCTCGAAGTGGTGCACGAACTGCAAGGGGTCGAAAGCGAGCTGGGCGCAGCGCAGACTCCCGCCGAAGTCGCAATGGACGACTGGGCGCTCGCGACTGTCGACGACCTGGAGGACCGCACGAGCGTGCGTGCGGTTCCCGGCGCGGAACCGGTGCGGCAGGGCAACCGCCGGCGTCGCCGGAGCGCAGCGCGCACAGGGCCTGTGCCGCTCGTGCACACCGATCGGTCGGCACCGGATCGGCAGGGCGCGAGGATGCGCATGCTCGCCTGGGCGCTCGCCGCGGGCGCAGTGCTCGTGCTCGCGGCCGGCTCGTTCGCCGCCGCGATGCTCGCACGTTCCGGGTCGGGCATCCCGGTCGTCTCCGACATCAGCGCTGCGCCCCTCGACGGCGGGGCGATCGAGTTCACTTGGGCGGACCCGGGTCTCGAGGAAGGCGACCGGTATCAGGTGCAGCAGCGCGACGGCGTCTCGAGCATCCAGCCCTCGCCGCGCTTCGTGGTCGCGGCGGAGCCCGGGGAACGCGTGTGCATCACCGTGAGCGTGAACCGCGCCGGCAGCACCGGACGACCCAGTAGCGAGAAGTGCGCCGATGTCCCGGAGTGAGCCGGGGGCGCTTCGCCGGTTGCTCCGGTCGCGCCGCTCTTCGTTCGCGAGCGTGCTCGGCGGCGGTCTCGTCGCCGCGCTCGTCGCGGGAGCCGCAGCGATCTCGACCGGATACCCGGCGCAGCGCACCGACTTGAACGACGGCTCGGTGTGGGTCGTCAACGGTGCCGAACGTGCGCTAGGACGCGCGAACCTCGAGGTGCTGGAGCTGAATTCGGTCGTCGAGGCCTCGGGAAGCCAATTGCAGGTCGTGCAAAGCGGTTCCCGGGTGCTGCTGCTGGACCGTTCCGACAACCGCGTCGAGATAGTCGATGCAGCCGTGTCCGAAGTGTCCGAGAGTGTGCCACTGCCGCCCGCGGACCCAGCGGTCGCCTTCGCGGGCGACAATGTCGTGATCCACGAGCGCGGCACGGGCAAGGTGTGGATCGTGCCGTTCGCGCGACTCGCCGACTTCGATCCCGCCGACACGGCGCTGCTGAGCCTGGGCGCCGACGCTGTGGTGAGCGTCGGCGCAGACGGCAGGATGTTCGCCTACCGGCCGAGCGCAGGCCGGCTCACGAGCATCGCGGCCGCCGCCTCCGGCGAACTCGAATGGGAGACCGAGCTGATCGTCGGCGAGCCCGATGACGCGTACCAGATCACGAGCGTCGGCGGCCATTGGGCGGTGCTCGACGCCGACACCGGCGCACTCGCGTTCGACGGGCAACCGGTCGAACTCGGCGAGCTCTCGCTGCCGCAATTGCAATCGCCTTCTGCCACCGGGGACCGTCTGCTCGTGGCGCACTCGGCGGGTCTACTCCAGGTCGGGCTGGACGGCGAGGTCACGCCGGTGACCGAGGGCACGACCGGGGTGCCGGCGCGACCCGTGCGATTGCCGGATTGCGCGTTCGCGGCCTGGTCCGGGGGCAGCGCATGGCGCGATTGCGGCGACGGCGCCGCGGTACAGCTCTCGCTCGCCGCCATGCCGGCCGCGCCGTCGCTGGAATTCGTGGTCAACGGCGATCGCGTGGTGCTCAACGACTCGCGTCGAGGCGCGTCCTGGGCCGTGCAGTCGGCGGGCCAGGTGATCGACAACTGGGCCGAGCTCATCCAGACGGAAACCGTCGACGACAAGTCGCAAGAGAGCGCCACCGACGAGCCGGCCGAACTGGAGAAGGCACAAGTGCCGCCCGTGGCCGTCGACGACGACTTCGGCGCAAGACCCGGCCGGGCGAGCGTTCTGCCCGTGCTGCTCAACGACTACGACCCGAACGGCGATGTGCTCGTGATCGAGGAGGTCAGCGGCATGCCGGCCGAGTCGGGGCGCCTCGATGTCATCGAGGAGGGGCAGTCGCTGCTGCTGACCCTGGATTCCGCGGCATCCGGCGAGTTCACGTTCGGTTACACGATCGGCGACGGGCGCGGCGGCCGGGCCGCGGCCCGAGTGCGCGTCGAGGTGCGCCAGGGCGAGCAGAACTCGCCGCCGGCACAAGTGCGCAAGACGACGGCGCGCGTGCACTCGGGCGGTCGCGTGACCACGCACGTGCTCGGCGATTGGGTCGACCCCGACGGCGACCCGATCTACCTGACCGGCGCGTTCGTCAATGAGCCCGATCGCGTGGGTTTCGAACCCGAGGGCGCCGTGACGTTTACGGATGCGGGGGCCGCCGGCGACCGCAAGCTCGTGACGCTCGTCGTGAGCGACGGGCGGGCTGAAGCCAGCGGATCGCTCGAGATCGAATCCCGTCCGGCCGGTCAGGTACCGATCGTCGCAGACCCGTTCGTGGTGCGGGCATACGCCGGGGAGCCCGTGCGGATCGAACCGCTCGCGCACGTTCGCGGCGGTACGGGAACCATCCGGCTGACCGGTGTTGCGCAGAAACCGGGTGCGGCGATCTCGCCGAGCTACGAGTCGGGCACCTTCCGGTTCGTGAGCGACGAAGTGCGAACGCACTACCTCGACTACTCGGTGAGCGACGGCGAGCAGAGCGCGACCGGTCTCGTGCGGGTCGACGTCGCCGCCCCGCCTGACGCAGGCATCACGCCGATCACGATCCCGAAAACGGTGTTCGTGCGCAGCCTGAGCAGCAAGACGATCGACGTGGCAGGCACAGACATCGACCCGGGCGGGGGTGTGCTGCTGGTGACCTCGGTCGAGCAATTGCCGGTGTCGGCCGGCGTCCGGGCAGAAGTGCTGGATCAGCGTGCAGTCCGGGTGACCCTGACCGCACCCCTGACCGAGACGGTCACCTTCGGCTATCGCGTGAGCAATGGCGTCGCGGAGGCGCAAGGCACGATCACGGTCGTCGAGATCCCCAGGCCCGACACGCTGCAACCGCCGGTCGCTCGAGACGACGCGGCGACGGTGCGCGTGGGCGATGTGATCGACATCCCGGTGCTGGCCAACGACGAGCACCCGGACGACGAAGAACTGCGGCTGCTGCCCGATCTCGTCTCGGGCGTGCCCAGCGGCGGCGGGCTGCTGTTCGCATCCGGCACACGGCTGCGCTATCTCGCGCCGGAGACCCCGGGCGTCTACACCGCGGTGTACCAGATCGCGGGTCCGTTCAACCAGACCGCGCAAGCGCAAGTGCGTATCACCGTGAAAGAGGTCGACGAGCTCACCAACAAACCGCCCGTGCCGCGCACCGTGACCGCGCGGGTGCTCGCCGGTGAGATCGTACCGATCGAGATCCCGCTGGCCGGAATCGACCCCGACGGCGACTCGGTGCAGCTCATCGGGCAGGAGACTAGCCCCGAGAAGGGCGCCGTGGTCGCGGTCGGTTCGAACACCATCGAGTACCAGGCGGGCAGCTATTCGACCGGCACCGACACGTTTACCTACACGGTCGTGGACAACCTCGGCGCGAGGGCGACGGGCACCGTGCGCGTGGGCATCGCGCCGCGGCTCGACGGGACGCGCAATCCCGTCGCGGTCGAGGACGAAGTGCGCGTGCGCCCGGGTCAGGCGGTCACAGTGCAAGTGCTCGCCAACGACAGCGATCCCGACGGGTCGGCACTGCGGGTGAGCTCTCTGGAGCCCGGCGATGACCGCGTCGTCGCCGAGATCCTGAACGACCGGCTCGTGCGCGTGCTCCCGCCGGCCGAGGCCGGCCGCTACGGCCTCGTCTACACGATCGAGAACGAGTTCGGCGCCTCGAGTTCCAACTTCGTCACCGTGATCGTGGATCCCGACGCGCCACTCGCCCACCCTGTGGCCCAGGACACGAGACTCGGGCTTTCCGACATCCTCGACCGCGAGACCATCGACGTCGATGTGCTGCGGAATGTGTTCTTCGCCGAAGGAGACGTCTCCGAGCTGGGCCTCGCGGTGCTGCCCGGGTACTCCGAGAACGCCCAAGTGATGCCCGATCGGCGGATCCGGGTCACGATCGAGGATTTCAGCCAGATCCTGCCGTTCGTGCTCACGCACCCGCAGGACGAGACGATCCGCTCGTATGCCTTCATCTGGGTGCCCGGATTCGACGACGCCTTGCCGCAGATCGACCGCACCGCGCCGCCGCTGAGCGTTGTGAGCGAAGAACCCCTGACCATCGACATCAACGACTATGTGATCGCCGCCGAAGGCAAGACCGTGCGGCTCACAGACTCGAGCACCGTGCGGGCCACGCATGCCAACGGCGAAGATCTGGTCGTCGACGACACCACGCTGCGGTTCGTCTCCGCGGATCGGTACTTCGGCCCCGCCTCGATCTCGTTCGAGGTGACCGACGGTGTCTCCGCCGACGACCCGGAGGGCCGTGAGGCGACAATCGTGCTGCCGATCCAGGTCGCGCCGAGACAGAACCAGCCTCCCGTGTTCCTCGGCGGCGTGATCGAGTTCGAGCCGGCTCAGGAGAAGCAGATCGATCTGGTCAAACTCACCAACTACCCCTACGCGGACGACGTCGACGAACTCGCCTACCGGATGATCGAGCCGCTGCCCGAAGGATTCCGTGCGAGCGTCGAAGGTCAGACCCTCACGCTGCGCGCCGACGAAGACGCCGTGAAGGGCACGCGGACCGCGCTCACCCTGGGCGTGCGCGACGGCGTGAACGAGGGCCAGTCGGGCCGGATCGAGTTGCGGGTATTGCCGTCGACCAGGCCGCTCGCGCGGCCGGCGCCGGACCGGGCCCTGACCCGGCGTGGCCAGACGACAGTGATCGACGTGCTCGGCAACGACCAGGCCACCAACCCGTTCCCGGGCACGCCGCTGCGCGTGGTCGGGATCAGCGGCATCGACGGCGCGAGCCTGCCTGCGGGTGTGACCGTCTCGCCGAGCGCGGACGGCTCACGGCTCACGGTGACTGTGGCCGACACCGCGGAACCGGTCGACACGAACCTGCAATACCGCGTCGCCGACGCGACCAACGATCCCGACCGATACGTGTGGGGCTCGGTGACTATCTCGGTGCAAGACGTTCCGGACGCCCCGATCGCCCCCGAACGGCAGGGCGGCTTCGTCGGCGGGGAGCTCACGATCCGGATCGCCGAGCCGAGCGCCAACAATTCGCCGATAACCGGCTACCGGGTCACGAGCACGAGCAACGGGTCGGACTACAGCCACGATTGCGGCTTGCAGACCATCTGCACGCTGCCCGGGCTGCAAACCGCGAAACGGTACCGGTTCCAGGTCACGGCCGTGAACGCGATCGGATCGAGCGAACCGAGTCCGCTCAGTCAGCCGCTCGGCGTCGACTACTTGCCCGACGCTCCGGGCTCGCTCTCGGCCGTTCCCGTCGCCGACGACCCGGCCGGCGGAGCGCTCAAGATCGACTGGACCGCGCCATCGGTGCCGTCGGGCGGCAGCGCGATAGCCGACTATGTCGTGACCGTCGCCGGGCAGTCGTTCCCGGTGCCGGCAAGCACCACGACGTTCAGCACGTACGGCCGGATCTCGCTCGCCGGCGGCACCGCGGTGCAGGTTCAAGTGCACGCTCGCAACAGCGCGCAGGCCGGCTCGTCCGACTGGCTGCGCGCGAGCACGACAGTCACGACGATCGGCCCGCCCGCCGCCCCGCCGAACGCGAAGGCCGCCGTAGACCTCGCCACGGGCGATGTGACGATCACGTGGGCGGCCTCGAACCCGAACGGCGCCGGCGGCGTGACCTACTCGGTCGGGCGGATCACGGGCGACGGGGTCGCCGAGGCCTGCACGCCCGAGCACAAACCGCATCTCGTCTCGCCGGCTTCGGTCGGCTCGGGTTGGGTGGATACCGACACCCAAGTCGCGGGCACATACACATATTTCGTCTATGCCGACAACGGCCTGTTCTGCCGCGGTTCGACCGTTCACGTGCAGACGCCACCCGGCCCCGCGAGCGGCACGCTCTCGGTCGCCCACAGCGGCGCTGGCCAGTTCGACATCTTCGTCGGCTCGCTCTCCGCTAGCCCCGCGCCCGCAAGCCAGTGGTACTACCAGTACCAGCTCGGCTCCTCGGGGTGGCGGGATGTGCCGGAGAACGGGCGGCTCACCTCGCTCGCCGACGCATCCGTCTACGGCACCGAGGTGCCCGTGCAATTGCGTGCGTGCCGCGCTGCGGGCGGCAGCGTTTGCGGCCAGCCGGCGTCCGCCGGCACGGCGGTGCCGGTGAACGCGAGGGTCGCGCAAGCCACATGCGTTCCCGGCGCGCCGTTGCAGATCGTCGCACCCGCGAACGGTTACGTCGATTCGGTGACTTATCGTGTTTCATACGGTTCGCTCTCGTCGTGGTCCGCCTTCCAGGCATACGACCCGGCCGCCGCGGTAGCGTCGGACGTCGACGGGGTGCGGATCAAGGCGACCGTCACGGTGGGAGCTCAGGTCTTCGAAGATCCGGACTTCGCGCAGTTCGGATGCGGGGGATAGCTGGGGGATGAGCAAATGACGATGACAGCGGAGCAAGCGAGCTGGTTCGCCGGGGTGTTCGGGCGGCTGGTCGCAGGCGTCGAGCAAGTGCTGCTCGGCAAGACCTTCGTGATCAGGCTGGGCTTCGCGACCTTGCTCAGCGAAGGGCATCTGCTGCTGGAGGACGTGCCGGGTACCGGCAAGACGTCGCTCGCCCGGGCGATCGCGCAGAGCGTTCAAGGCACGAGCAACCGGATCCAGTTCACCCCGGACCTGCTGCCGGGCGACATCACCGGGGTGAGCGTCTACAACCAGCGCTCGAACGAGTTCGACTTCCACCCGGGTCCGGTGTTCGCGAACATCGTGCTCGCGGACGAGATCAACCGGGCGAGTCCGAAGACCCAGTCCGCCTTGCTCGAGGTCATGGAGGAGGGCCGGGTGACGGTGGACGGGGTGGGCCATGCGGTCGCCTCGCCGTTCATGGTCATCGCGACTCAGAACCCGATTGAGCAAGCGGGCACCTACCGGTTGCCCGAGGCTCAGCTCGACCGGTTCCTCATGAAAGCCTCGATCGGATATCCGGACCACGCCTCTACTCTGCGGATCCTGGAGGGCTCGGTGGATCGCGCGCACGAGACCACCCTCGCCCCGGTCGTCGGCGCCGAGACGATCCTCGAGATGATGCAAATGGCCCGTACGGTGCACGTCGACCCGTCGATCAACGACTATGTGAGCCGCCTCGTCGACGCGAGCCGTTCGGCCGCGGAAGTGCGGCTCGGGGCGAGCGTGCGCGGCGCGCTCGCGCTCATCCGGGCGGCCAAGACCCTTGCCGCCGCGAGCGGCAGGCACTACGTGGTGCCCGACGATGTCAAGGCGCTTGCCGAGCCGGTGCTCGCGCATCGGCTCGTGCTCGACCCGGAGGCCGAATTCGACGGGGTCACCTCGCAGAGCGTCGTCGCCCACTTGCTGATCCAGACGCCGCCGCCGACCGATCGGCAAGCCGTGTGACTCGCTCGCGTACCGAGTCCGGCGCGACGGCGCGCCGCCGTTTCGACACCAGGCATGCGACGGCGACCGAAGGACTCACGAATGCGCGGACGAGGATCGTAGGAAACCGGTCCGGTCTGCTTGCGGACGGATTCGTCGCGCTTGTGCGCGTCGCCGGCACGGTCGGCGCGTGGATCGCGAACTGGTTCGGCCGGGTTTCCTCGGTCGTCACACCGCTCGGCTGGACGATGATCGCGCTCGTGCCCGCTGCTTTCGCCGTCGGCTACGGTCTGGGCTGGATCGAGTTCGTCGTGATCGCCTGGAGCGGTCTGGCACTGCTCGTCGTGGCCGGGCTCTACTTGTTGCCGTCGACCGCGCTCGAGGCCGAGTTGCGGCTGCCGCGACCACGCGTGGTCGCCGGTGATGCGGCGGTGGGCGAAATCCTGGCCCGCAATCCGTCGAGGCGCAAGAGCACCGGGGTCGCCGTCGAGGTGCCCGTCGGCGATGGACTCGCCGAAGCGATCGTGCCGGCACTCGGAGGAGGCGAGTCGCACGCGACCGAGTTCGCGATCCCGGCCCCGCGCCGGGGCGTCGTGCCTGTGGGTCCGGTGCGTTCGGTGCGCGCCGACCCCGTGGGTCTCGTGCGGCGCGAGCTCGTGTGGACCGCCCCGAGCGAACTCATCGTGCACCCGCGCACGATCGCCGTGCCGAGCACGAGCACCGGGATCGTGCGCGACCTCGAGGGCAACCCCACCCGGGATCTGACCTCTAGCGATGTCGCATTCCACGCCTTGCGCGAGTATGCGCCGGGCGACGAACGCCGGTACATCCACTGGAGGTCGACGGCAAAGACCGGCACATACATGGTGCGCCAGTTCGAGCAGACCCGGCGCAGCCACCTGGTCGTGGGCCTGAGCCTGGCCACAGGGGACTATGGCGACGACGAGGAGTTCGAACTGGCCGTGAGCGTGGTCGCGTCGATCGGCGCACGCGCCATCCGCGACGCGCGGGACGTATCCGTGGTGGTGAGCGAGCGCACCCCCGAATTCGCCAAGCGCAAGCTGTTCGCCGTGCGTTCGCTCTCGACGGTGAGTCCCGGCCGGCTCCTGGACGACTTGGCGCGCGTCGAGCACGCCGAGTCGGCGCTCGGCGTCGCCGACATAGCGCGCGTGACATCCGGAAGAGTCGAGGGCATCTCGGTGGCGTTCCTAGTGTGCGGATCTGCCCCGACCGTGGGCCAGTTGCGCCAGGCGGCTGCGCAGTTCCCGGCCGGCGTCGAGGTGGTCGCCGTGGTCTGCGACCCCGAGACGGTGCCGGGGTTGCGCCGCGCTGCGGGATTCAGCGTGCTCACGGTCGGCTATCTCAACGACTTGCAGCATGCGCTCGCGAGGTCGGCGGCGGCATGAGCACGAGGCTCCCGTTCGGGTTCGCGGCCGTGAGCATCCTGCTCTTCGCCGTGGCCATGGGCGTCGCCGCCTGGACCTGGTGGCCGGTGTACCAAGTGGGGCATTTCGTCGTGCTCGCGGTCGTGACGGTCGGCGCCGGATGCCTGATCGCGCTGCTCGGGGCGTTGTTCGGCTGGTCGGCGGCCAGGCTCATGCTCATCGCTTTCGGCGTCTACTTGTTGCTCGGTGTCCCGCTCGCGGTGCCCGGCCAGACGTTCGCAGGCGTGCTCCCGAAGCTCGACGGGATCGTGCAGCTGGTCGCCGGGATCGCACTCGGCTGGAAGCAATTGCTCACGATCGCCCTGCCGGTGGGCACCTACCAGGCGCTGCTGGTGCCAGTGTTCGCGCTACTGCTCGCCGCGAGCGTAGCGGGCCTGTCGATCGCGTTGCGCGCCAGGCACGGCGAACTCGGCGTGCTCGCCCCGGTGGTCGTGTTCGTGACCGGGATCGTGTTCGGTTCGGCGCACGAGCCCGCCGGACCGCTACCGGCGCTTGCGCTGTTCGTGCTCGCGCTCGTGTGGGTCGCCTGGCGCCGCTGGGCCAGAAGACGCGAGGCGCTGGAATTGCTCGCCGGCCGGCCGGCGAGCGGACGTGCCCGGCCGAACCGGCTTCGTGTCGTCGTCTCCGCATCCGCACTACTCGCAGTCGCCACGGCGGTCTCGCTCGGCGCGGCGGCGGCATTGCCGCCGCACGGTCAGCGCGACGTGCTGCGGAATGCGATCGAGCAGCCGTTCGACCCACGGGCGGAAGTGAGCCCGCTGGCCGGATTCCGGAACTACATGCGCGACGGCGCCGAGGTGCAATTCCGGGTCACTGGGCTCCCGGCCGGAGCCAGGATCCGGATTGCGACCCTCGACACCTACGACGGGATCGTGTTCGCGGCCGGCAGCGCCGAGATCGCGAGCGCATCCGGAACCTTCACCCGTCTGCCGTACCGCATCGACCGCACCGGCGTCGACGGAGATCGGGTCAGCCTGGGCTTCGAGATCGAGGCCTACTCGGGGATCTGGCTGCCGACCGCGGGCCTCTTGGAGAGCGTCGATTTCACCGGACCACGGGCAGCGGAGCTCGCGGACGGCTTCTACTACAACGATACGACCGGCGCGGGAGCGGTCGTCCCCGGCATAGAATCCGCGGATGCTTACCGGATCGAGTCGGTGCTGCCCGCTCAGCCCAGCCGCGCCGAGGTCGCAGGGCTCACACCGGGCTCGGTGACCTTGCCGGTCGCCGAGCGCGTGCCGGAGGAACTCACCGCTCGATTGGACGAGTACGTGCGCGGCAGGAACTCGGCGGGGGAGCGCTTGCTCGCGATGCTCGACGGGCTCAAGCGCGACGGATATGTCAGCCACGGTCTGGTCGGCGAGCCGGCCAGCAGGTCCGGCCACTCCGCGGATCGGCTCGCGCAATTGTTCTCAGCGCCGATCATGCTGGGGGATGCGGAGCAGTATGCGGTGGCCGCCGCGCTCATGGCCCGCGAGCTCGGCTTCCCGGCGAGGGTGGTGTTCGGGTTCGTTCCAGACGCTGCCGGCGAAGCTACTGCCGTCACCGGGGCCGACGCCTCAGCCTGGATCGAAGTGCACACGAGTCAGCACGGCTGGGTGCAATTGGACCCGAATCCGGCGCCGCGCGAGATACCCGACGAAGAACCGGACGATGCCAACGACATCGCGCGCCCGCAGTCGGTGCTGCCGCCTCCGCCCGAGATCGACGACGACAGGGAGGACGTCGTGCCGCCGGAAAGCACCCCGGAGGAACCGGAGGACGCCGGTGGCCTCCTGGAGGCCTTGCTTGCGGTACTGCGCATCGCGGGCTGGATACTTGTGCCGGTTCTCGTAGTGCTCGCGCCGTTCCTTCTGGTGGTCGCCGTGAAGGCTCGCCGGCGCGCGCTCCGGCGTCGTTCGGGCGACGCCTTGCAGAGGATCCGGGGCGGCTGGCAGGAATTCGAGGATGCAGCTCTGGATCGCGGCTATCGCATCCAGCCGGCCGCGACTCGCAGTGAGGTCGCCGCCGTGGTCGGCGGGCGTCAGACCCGGGCGCTCGCGGCCGTCGCGGACCGCGCGACCTTCTCGCCGGATTCGCCCGCCCACGACGACGCATTGAGGGTGTGGCGGGCGGTGGATGCGCTCACCTCGGCGATGAATGCGCGGTTGAACCGGTGGCAGCAATTCAGGGCCGCAGTCTCGCTGCGTTCGCTTCGCGGTTATAGTTTCGGCAGACCGGTCAGGGGATAGGAGCCGATGTCAGTCGAAGCCGATGCGTTGCCGAAGTGCCCGGCTTGCGGCACCGAGTTGCCGCAAGCGGCGATGTTCTGCGGGGAGTGCGGTCGTGCGGTGAGTGCGAACCCTGCGCCCCGGATGCCGCGCCTGGTCGTGCCGCCACCGCCTCCGCCACCGTCTCCGCCGGAGCCCGCGGGACCCCCGGCTCCGGAACCCGTCGAGTTGCGTCCCTTGCGCGGGGATTCGGACGAGCAGCCGCTCGCGGAACCCGGTCGCGACGCCGCGGGCTCCACACCCGAACCGATTGCGGAGTCGGAACCGCCCTCGGATTCCGGATCGCGTGCTGGGCCGGCAGCGCTCCCTGAAGCTCAACTGCGAGCCGAGCCGGAACCGCGCGTCGAG
>CAYRUW010000012.1:0-17602 GCA_964427465.1 uncultured Diaminobutyricimonas sp. | reverse complement strand
ACGTTCGAGTTCGCGTCGCAGCACGATGCGCTGGCGCGGGGTGAGGGTCAGGTCTTTGCTCGGGCAAACCGGTTCGCAGTATCCGCACTCCACGCAACGGTCGACCTCTTCTTCGACCGGCAGCGTCGTCTTCAGGTCCGACGTATGCACGGCGGGGTCGTCGTTCAGCAGGCTCGCCGGATTCAGCAAACCGCTCGGGTCGCAGATCCGCTTGACCTCGAGCATGACCTCATACAGTTCGTCGCCGTACTGACGGCGCACGAACGGCGCCATCACCCGGCCCGTGCCGTGCTCGGCTTTCAAGGTGCCCTCGTGCGCCAGCACAAGGTCGACCATCCGCTCGGTGAACGAAGTGAACCGCGCGAGCGACCGCTTGTCATCGAACCGCTCGTTGAGCATGAAGTGAATGTTGCCGTCTTTCGCGTGACCGAAGATGACGCTGTCCTCGTACTCGAAACTCTCGAACAGCTCAACGAGCCCGACACACGTGGGCAGCAGATTCTCGACCGGCACCGCCACATCTTCTAGCAGCGCGTTGGTACCTTGCGGGCGGTTCCCGGCAACCGAGGTGTAAAGGCCCTTGCGCATGTGCCAGAGCCTTCCCCGTTCGCGTGCATCGCTCGTGAACTCGGGCACCCCCGGCAACGGCAGCACCCGGATCGCTTCGAGCGCCGAGGCGACAGTCGCCTCGAGCAGTTCTTGCCCGCTCGCCTGATACTCCACCAGCAGTGCCGCATGCGCGTCGACCTCGAGTTCACGCAACCGGTCGTCGGCTTGCGGGTCCAGTCCCGCCACCCGCAGCGAAGTCGCATCCAGCAGTTCGATCGTCTCCGCCGAAGTCGCCACGAGAGCCGGGATCGACGCCGTCGCATCGGCGAGCGAATCGAACACGAGCAGTCCCGTCGCCGCGAACGGATGCACAGGCACCGTCCGGAAAGTCGCCTCGGCAATGAACGCGAGAGTGCCCTCGCTGCCGATGACGAGATGCAACAGGATGTCCACCGGCCGGTCGTAGTCGAGGAACGAATTCACCCCATAGCCCATGGTGTTCTTGATCGCGAACAAACGCCGGATCGTGGCCACCGACTCCGGGTTCGAGCGCACCCGATCACGCAACCGCGCCAGACCCTGCCACAACCCCGGTTCGAGCGTTCGCAACTTCTCGTCGGAATCCCGGGCAGCCGTGTCGACGACCGTGCCACTGGCCAGCACGAGCACCGCAGATTCGAGAGTGCGATACGTGTTCTGCTCGGTACCGCACGCCATGCCGCTCGAATTGTTGGCGACGACACCTCCGATCGTGCACGCCGACTCGCTCGCGGGATCCGGACCCAGCCGCGTCTTGAAACGCGCAAGGCGTGCATTGACCTGCCGCACCGTTGCACCCGGACGCACCCGCACCCGACGGCCTTCGTCCAACACCTCGATGTCGCGGAAATGCTTGCGGGTGTCCACGAGCAGGCCCGAGGTCGACGCTTGCCCGCTCAAGCTCGTGCCACCGGACCGGAACGTGAGCGGCACGCCGAGTTCATCCCCGGCCCGCAACAGGGCGGCAACCTGCTCCGCACTCGACGGAGTCACCACCGCCGACGGCGTCAACAGATAGTGGGATGCATCGTGAGCATACGCAAGCCGATCGATCGAACGAGTCTTGACCCCACCGGGCACGACCGACTCCAGCACCTCCGAAAGTGCTGTCTTCTTGCCGGTCCGACCCTCAAACGTCGCCCCGGCATCCCGTCGCGCCAACATGCCCACCTAGCTTCTCACACGTGCTGACCAAACGAAACAACATTTCGTTGCAAGTTCACATTGTACGAAAGTTCTTGTTATCCTGAGTGGGACAACGTGGGCTGGACGACGAGGGGAAGCAATGCCTGAAGCCACTGGGAGCGACATCGAAGCGCGGGTGCGCCCGGTCGTGAACGCCGCCGGCAAGATGACCTATCTCGGGTCCTCCGCGTGCTCCCCCGAGGTGGTGCAGGCCCTGGCCTCCGGTGCGCAGCGCTGGGTGGACATGGACGAGCTCACTCGTGTGGCCGGCGAGGCCGTCGCCGAGGCGACCGGGGCGGAAGCCGGATTGGTTGTGAATTCGGTGGCCGCCGGGCTCGCGATCTCGGCCGCCGCATCGGTAACGGAGGGTGACCCGCTGCTCGTCGAAGCGGTGCCGAACCTGCCAGAGGGCGTGAATCGCCGGGTGGTGATCCAGAAAGGTCACGCCGTGCATTTCGGCGCCCCGCTGGCAACCATGCTCCGCGTGGGGGGAGCCGAGGTCGATGAGATCGGCAGCTCGAACCGATGCACGGCCCAGCTGCTCGAGAGCGCGATGCGCATCGAAGCCAAGGCCGTCTACTTCGTCGTTTCGCACCATGTCGGGCAATCGGAACTCGTTGGCCTCGACGACGTCATTCGGGTCGCGCACGCAGCGAATGTTCCGGTGGTCGTCGACGCGGCCGCCGAAACCGACCTTCGGGGATACGTCGCACGGGGCGCGGACCTCGTTCTCTACAGCGGCCACAAGGCGATCGGCGGCCCAACCTCCGGGGTGCTTTGCGGGCGCGCCGACCTCGTCGCGGCATGCGCGGCCCAGAGTGTCGGCATCGCCCGGGCCATGAAGATCGGCAAGGAGAGCATCTTCGGGCTCATTGCCGCCCTCGCACAGTACGGCGACCAAGACGCGGCTGCGAGCCGCAAGATGCGGGGTCACGCCGACCGCCTCATTGAGGTGCTCGAAGGCATTCCCGGACTGCACGCGGCTCCGGTGCACGACGACGGACGTCCCATCATCCGGGTGCGCGTCCGCATCGACGCGAACGTTGCAGGCATCCCCGCCACCGAACTGGTCGCCGCGCTCGCGGCAGGCGACCCTAGCGTGCGCTGTCGCGCCCACCATGCTACCGACGGCTATTTCGACCTCGACACCCGCACTCTGAACGCCGGCGACGAGGATGCGATCGCGAGCGCGATCCGGAGCGTGTTGAGCGGGCGGGACGGCGGCGAGGTAGATCTCCGGGGTATGAGGCAGATCTCCGGGGTATGAATGGAGTGGGCAGCACGAGCGTTGCACGGGCTGAACCTCAAGAATCTGAAGAAACAGAATGAGCACAAATCCGAATGCCTTGGGGATGCACGCTGACGCGATCGACGCGCACGCCCATCCCTGGCACGCGGGCGGATCGATACGTCGGCCGGACGCTGCCGCGGGACTGCAGACCCATCCCTCCTGGCAAGCGATGGCCGAAGGCCTCGGAATCGACCAAGATGCCTCACTTGCTGACGCCGCCCGCGCCCTACGGCTCCGTGCGGTCGTAGCCGACGTCGCCTGGCCGGAGGGAATCGTAATCGACCAGGCTGAGGCATCGGCCCTACGGTACGGACGGCTCACTCGTCTCGACCAACTCTGGTCACGGGCTTTGTCCGCGGCCTACGATCCGGCCCATCTGACCGAGGCGGTCTGGAATGAAATGGGCCGCGCCCGCTCGGCCGACGGGTTCTGCGGCTGGAAGAGCGTGCTTGCCTACGCCACAGGGCTCGCGGTCGCGGTGGCCGATCCCGTGATCGTTGCGGAACAATGGCAGCAATTGAAGTCGGGTCGGCCACTCGGCGAACTGAAAGCGTTGTCGGATGCAGCACTCGTCGCGTCCGCCGAGTCCGCCGCCCAGCACGGTGAGGCGATCCAATTGCACACCGGCCTCGGTGCGCCTATCGCCGGTGCGGACCGGGTGAACCCGAGCCTGCTCGCTCCGGCACTGGCCTCCACGGCGCTCGGGCAGGCCAGTCTCGTCGTGCTGCACGCCGGCTGGCCGTACGTCGCCGAGGCGGCGTGGCTCGCGAGCGAATTCCCGAATGTGTGGGTCGATACCTCACTTGTCGGTATTAAGTACCCTGACGAACTGCCTGCCGTGCTCCGTCGCCTTTTCGCGCAAGCACCGGCCGAGCGCATCCTCTACGGGTCCGACGCGCACACCGATTTCAGGTCGCATTTGCTCCACCTCTGGCTCGTCCGGCGTTCGGTCGCAGCTCTGGAGGAGGAGTGGCGAAAGCAACTCATAGACACCGCGAAGATCGAAGCGGTCGTGCGCGGGTACTTCTCCGGAAACGCCGAGACGCTGTATTCGAAGTACCTGGAACCAAAGGAGGCCGCGAATGCCGAACGCTGATCTGGGGCCCGCACTCGGACTCATCGTGCCGTCGGTGAACCGAGTCGTCGAGCGGGAGTGGGCCGCCGCCTGGCCCACCGATGTTCCCTACTACATCAGCCGGGCCCGCTACGTGTATGGGCCGACCGCGCTCGAAGGTCTCTATGACGACTCTCTTAGAGCAGCGGAAGACCTCAAACCCGCGCGTGTGACGTTCGGTGTCTTCGCATGCACCGGGGGCAGCTTCTTTCGTGGCACCGAAGGCAACGAGCACTTGACTGACGAGCTCTCCAGGTTCATGGGCTGCCCGGTGATCACCGCGTCTAGCGCCGTCGTCGCCGCACTCAAACACGTGAAAGCGAACAAGGTCGCGGTAGTCACTCCCTACGCCGAGCCCGACATCACCCGTGCCGCTCAGTTCCTCACGGCCGAGGGTTTCGAGGTGCCCCACGCATCCGGCATGGGGATCGCAGATGCGAGTCTCGAATCCGACGTGGAGCCCGAGGCCGTGTTCGACTTCGCGCTCGAGCAAGTGAAGGGGCTCGAGGTCGACGCCGTGCTCGTCAGCTGCACGAACCTGCGCAGCTGGAGCGTGCTGCCGAGACTCGAAGAGCGTCTCGGCATGCCCGTCATCACCTCAAACCAGGCGTCGCTGTTCGCGGCCGTTCAGGCGCTCCGGCTGAATCCGCCATCGCCCGCCGAGTTCGGCTCGCTCTTCGCCAGCGATTCGGGTTCCTGACCTCAGTCAGGTCACCGCAACAACCGCCCATCACCAGAAATGGAGAACCGTCGTGAGTAGTTCCATCGAGGCGCCGGCCGCGCGATCCCAGACCGGCGACGCAACCACCGGCGAAAGCGAGGTAGCGCGCGCCAGGTGGTCCCGGCTGGGGGAAGTGATCGACGCCCTGATCTCCACCGATCTGACCGCGCGTGGCATTTCGCACGAGCTGTACCAGGCGGCTCGTGAGACTACGGACTATCCGCTTGCGATGGAGGCCGCGCTGCGGCTGCATGAAAGGGTCTCGCCCGGAGACGTCGTTCTGATCTGCACCGGCTGGCCGTCGAGGTCGTGGCTGATGAGCGGGCTCACCGAGACCGACGGACCCGTGGGTGCTGGTCACCTTGCCCGCGCGGTCGAAGAGTGTCTCGGCGCGGTGCCCGTCGTCGTGACCGAAGAGTCACTCGTCCGCTATTCGGAGGTCGCCCTGGCTTCGGCCGGCCTCATCGTCTCCGACGTACAGACCGCCGTGCGTTCCAAGGCCGGGCCGCACAGCGCAGCCGTGGCCGCCGCGATCGGCTTCACAACCGATTGGGCCGACGCCGAGCAGAAGGCGAAGGAACTGTTCGACTCGCTCAGCCCGGCCGCGGTGGTCAGCATCGAGATGCCAGGTGCGACCGAGCAGGGTGAGTTCTTCAACGTGACCGGGCGCACGGTGCCGAGCAATCTCGTGGCCAAGGCGGACGCCGTGGTGCGTGAGGCGACATCGCGCGGTGCGCTCACGGTCGGCGTCGGCGATGGTGGCAATGAGCTGGGCATGGGACGCATCGCGCACGCTGTTGAGACGCTCATGCCGCGCGGCCGAGCGGTGACTCCCGCGACTCCAGTCGACGTTCTAGTCGTCGGCTCGATCTCGAACTGGGGCGCGGTCGGCGTGAGCGCGGCGCTCTCGGCCCTGGCGGGCAAGATCGACCTGCTCAGCCGCGTCGATCTGATGCGCATCACAGAACGTGTCTCGGATGCGGGCGCGATCGATGGACTGACGGCGTATGTCGACCCGAAGAACGACGGCACCGACGCTCCGACGAATGTGGCGTTCGTGAGCATGCTGCAGACCGCCGTGAAGATGCATTCGTCCGGCTGGCTGAAGGGTTGACCGGCATGGCCGAACTGATGGAGTTCTCGCGGGGCCACCGGATCCTGCTCAACGTTGAAGCCACGTCGGTGGACCTCGCCGGCCAGGCGAACGATCTGTGGCCGGAGCGGATTCTGGTCGCCGTGGTCGCGAAGCGGTTCGACTCGGTCGAGGCATCGGTCGAGCACGCGCGTGCGCTGCGAGAGCGTGGCGTTCGCGCGTCGGCCGGTCTGGGTGACGGTGCTGCCGACCAGTGGCGCAACGCCCTGGACCTGGCGCTCGGGGCGAAGCCCGACCACTTGAACCAGGTGTTCCCGGCCGCCGGCCTGTCGCAGGAGGCGCTGCGCAGTTCGGGTGCAGAAACCCTCGTGAACGCGCTCGTGCGCCCGTGCGGGGTGCCCGGGCGGGTGCTCGTCGGAACCGGTCCGCTGAGCCAGGAGCACGCCGCATCCTCTTTGCCCGTCGAAATCGCCCTCGACATGTTGCTGGAAGTGGGAGTCAAGTCGATCAAGTTCTTCCCAATGCGTGGGCGGGAGCGACTGGAGGAATTCCGTGCGCTCGCCCGTGAGGCGGCCAAGCGGGAGATGATGGTCGAGCCGACCGGGGGGATCGGCATCGACGACATCGATGACCTGCTGGATGTGTGCGAAGCGGAGAATGTGCCGGTCGTTATGCTGCACTTGTACGGCTCGCTCAAGAACGCGGTGACCCGCGATATCGACCTGACCAAGCTTCGGCCGGTCGTGCAGAAGCTCCAGCGCCGGGGCCGGTGATGCGACTCTGGACACCGGCCTGATCTGCGCGGTCGACGTCGGCTCGAGTTTCATCAAGGCGGCGTGCTATGACGCTCGCATGCGCGTGCTCGCGATCGCGAGAGAGGCGTTCCCAGTCAGGTGGGACGGCTCAAGGGCCGAAGCTGACCTCGATGAGGCCTGGTCCGCGTTCGCGCAAGCCGTACGTGCCGTGAGCGGGCAGGTGCGCGAGCCCGTCGCTGCTATTGTCATCAGCTCGCAGATGGCCGGCCTGGTACTTCTCGATGAGCGGTACCGGCCGGCCCTTCCGTACATCCTGGGCGTCGACGAACGCCCGCAGGCGATCGCGCTGGACGACAAAGACCTGCACGCGCGCACGGGCCGGATACCGGGCGTCGTCTATCCGGTCGATCGCCTGGCCTGGTTCTCGCGGCAGACCGAATCGCCATTGTCCTCCGGCACCCGTGTCGGCGGGCTGAAGGAATTCCTGTTGCACCGCCTGACCGGCGAGTGGGCGACCGATCCGTCGTCGGCCTCCGCGACCGGTCTCTACGATCAGCTCGAGCGACGCTGGTCGCGCCTAGCCCTCGAGCACTCGGGTGTCGGTGCGAGCGCGCTGCCCCGGATCGTGGCTTCAACCAATGTCGTTGGCGGTTTGAGCGCGGATGTTGCCGGCGAACTGGGCATGGCAGCCGGAGTCCAGGTCGTGGCAGGGCTAGGCGACGGGCCGGCCGCGAACCTCTCCGTCGGCGCAGTCGCGCCGGGCAGCCTGTGTCTCTCGCTCGGCACAACCCTGGTCGCGCGGCTGTTCGTGACCTCTGCGGAGCTGCCCGACCTGCCACTGCCGTTGTTCCGGCAGGAGTTCGACCGACGGCACTATTGCGCGGGTGTGCGCATCGCGCCTTCCCCGACCCACGCGCGTGCATACGAACTGCCGGGCACACCGTCGCGCCAGGTGGGGGTGACCGAACTGCCGTCGTTCCTCGCCGGGTTCGTCGAGGCGTTCGGGGTGAACGAAGTGCGCGTGACCGGCGGCGGCAGCGAGAGCCCGGAACAAGTGGCGCGCCTCAAGCAGAACTGGTCGTTGCCGGTACTGACCGCAGCGATCGGCGACGGAACGCGGGGTGCGGCGCTTGTAGCACTCGCCGCGCTTTCGGGACGGGATGTGCTCGCACTCGCGAGTGAGACGTCGCTAGATGATGAGGAGACAGGTGGATGACTGAGTTCGGCGGGCGCTGTGTCGTGATCACGGGAGGGGCCGGCGGCCTCGGCAGTGCCACAGCTGAGGCTTTCCTCAAGCTGGATGCATCCGTGGTGCTCGTCGACCTGCCGGGCGCTGCGCTGGAGCAACGTACGGAGCAGCTGGCCCAGGTCGGTGAAGTGCTCGCCGTCGGCGCGGACGTGACGAACGAAGACGACGTACGCGAGTACGTGCGGACCGCGGTCGACGCCTTCGGCACGATCGACGTCTTCTTCAACAATGCCGGCATCGAGGCGCCGCCGAAGCTGCTGGTCGAGACCGGGCTCGAGGAGTTCCAGAAAGTCGTGGGGGTGAACCTCACCGGGGCTTTCCTGGGGCTCAAGCACGTGTTGCCGGTGATGACCAGACAGCGCAGCGGCAGTGTCATCAACACCTCATCGACGGTAGGGCTCGTCGGCAGAGCACGTGCCGGCGCCTACACCGCCACCAAGCACGCCCTCGTGGGCCTCACCAAGGTTGCCGCCCTCGAGGTCGCGGAACACGGCGTGCGGGTGAACTCGATCCACCCGACCGCGATCGAGGGCGAGATGATGCGCCGGATCGAGCAGCGCGCGGGTGTCAGGGCCGGCGAGTATGGCCCGGGTATCCCCATGGGTCGCTACGCCACACCGGACGAGGTGGCGCGGCTCGTGCTGTTCCTGGCCTCGGATGACAGCCGCATGATCACGGGCGCTCAGTACCGCGTCGACGGTGGTGAGGGCGCGCTGAGCTAGCGGGATCGTCGCGCGGGTCAAGTGCCCATGGCGCGGGCGGACGCACCCGTGCTACGCGTGCGGCCTGTCGTGCACCGCTTCGGCGATCTTGCCCAGGCTCGTGTTCGTCCGGTTCTCGTTCTGCATCGCGACGAGAATCAGCAGGGCGTCGAGGATCGCGAGCCCAGCGAGCCTGGACGCCATCGCCTCCGTGTTGAAGGCGGTCTCCTGGGCTGCGATCGGGAAGACGTAGTCGGCACACTGGGCTAGTGGCGAGAGGGGAGCGGCGGTGACGGCAATAATTGTCGCGCCACGGTCGCGGGCGGCCTCGATCGCGCGCAACGGCTCCCGCGAGCGGCCGGAGAGCGAAACCGCGATGATCGCGCTCTTCTCGCCGAGCAGGGCGGCGCGCACGGCCTGGTCAGCGCCGGACGTCTCAGCGTGCGAGCGGATGCCGATCCGCATGAGCCGGCGCATCGCATCCAGGGCGACGTAAGCGGAGGTTCCGACGCCGAATGTGATCACCTCGTCGGCGACCGCGAGGCGTTTCGCAGCTGCGAGCAGCTTGGGCATCTCCATGAGCTGCAGCGTCTGCTGGAGTGAGATCTCGGCAGCGGAAAAAACTTTCGCCGCCACCATCCGCGCGCTGTCGGAGGCCTCCACGAACTGCTGGTCCGGCGCCAGCGGCAGCGCGAGATCGCGGATAAGCTGTACTTTGAAGTCCCGAAACCCGTCGAAGCCGACCTTCTTACACACCCTGACCACGGTGGCCTCGCTGGCCGAGGCCGCTTCCGCGACCGAGTTGACGTTGCCCTCGGCCACCTCTTCAGGGTGATCGAGAATGTGCCGGGCCACCCGTTCCTCCGCTGCGGCAAGGCTGCCCAGCGCATCATTCAATCGCGTGAGTGTGAGGGACATGCTCGGCTCCATTGACAAAACCATCTTTCTTGTTGACACCCTAATAGACGAAAGTTACTGTTATGCTCGCTGTGGAAGCAAGGGCGCAATCCCGAGCGACCGAGCCGTGGGTGAGCACGAGAAGTTCTTTGAGGGGCGATACCGGTTCATCGAAGAAATTCTCTCGTACCCGCTCCGATCCACACGACAATCGCTCGCGATTCGAGCGGCTGAACCGCGTGGAGTTCGCAAGTTCCTACAACCACTTCCGCTGAAGTAACCAGGAGAAAGAAGAGAAATGAGAGCTCGATTCGGAGTAGGTCGCGGCAAGGCCGCGGTCGCACTCGTCGCCGGTTCCGCCTTGCTGCTGGCCGGTTGTGCCGGCGGCAGCGGCTCGGATTCCGACGCCGTGCACATCACCTACATGACGCAGTACTCGGGCGCGCAGCTGGAGATTATCCAGGGTGCCGTCGACGAGTTCAACGAGCAGAACCCGGACATCGTGGTCGACATCCAGACGGTGCCGTATGCGAATGTTCTCTCGACACTTCGGACTCGTGCCTCGGCGCCCGACGGCCCAACCGTCGTAGACATCTACGACATGTGGCTGCCGGAACTCGTGCGCGACGGAATCGCGGCGCCCGTAACCGATGAGGTGATGGATGACCTGAACGCCAACTACTCGGAGGGCGCGGTGAAGGCCGCGACCATCGAGGGGGTCACCTACGGATACCCGTACGAGCTGGCATCGTACGCGATGCTCTACAACAAGCGCCTATTCGACGAAGCCGGACTCGACGCCCCGCCGACCACTTGGGACGAGACCATCGACTATGCCAAGAAGCTCACCGATCCGGCCAAGGGCCAGCAGGGCATCGGCCTGATCACCTCCTGGCAGAACGGCACCATCCACCCGTTCCTGTCGTGGGCCGCGTCGAACGGCGTTGAGCTGATGGAAGAAGGCAGCACCACCGCAACCAACCTCGATGACCCGAAGATGCTCGAGGTTGCGAAGTTCTACCAAGAGCTCGTCGAGAGCGGCGCGGTCGACACGAGCCTGAATGCCTCGAACGCGCAGAGCACGGGTGACTACCTGCAGAACTTCGCCGCCGGCAAGACTGCGATGCTGCCGATGGCGAACTGGATCGAGGGCGCCCTGATCAGCAGCATGGGCGAGGAGACCTTCTTCGATGAGGTCGGCGTCGCACCGCTTCCGGTCGGCCCCAGTGGCACCGCGTTCTCGGGTATCTCGTACTCGTGGCTCTCGGTGGTGAACGCCAAGGCATCCGACGAGAAGCAGGAGGCCGCGTGGAAGTTCCAGGCCTTCCTGAACGGCCCGGAGTCCGGCGAGAACGGCTCGTCGGCCAAGGGTGACATGGAGATCTCGATGGGCGCGCTGCCTGCTCGCCTATCGGACCTCGAAGCTCACAATGAGCAGATCAGCACCGACTCGTTCATGGCCGGCTTCGCCGAACTCACCCCGCTCGCCACACCGTTCCCGACCGTGCTGGGCGGACTCGCCGCGAGCGACCACCTCGCGCTCGAGATCGAGGCGATCATCTTCGGCCAGAAGTCTGCCGACGAGGCACTCGCCGCAGCGAAGGAAGCAGTCGAGGCCGACTTCGAGCAGGCCAACGGCTAGTTCGAACTGTCCAATGCTTGGTGCGCGTCCGTGAGGGCGCGCACCAAGCGAGTCCGAGCCATTCGCTGGAGGAGTAGCATGTCCGCGAGATTGAACCGGAGCCGCCGCAGCGCGGCCGTGGTTCTGCTTTCGCCGGCGATGATCGTCATCGGTGTCTTCATCGTCGTTCCGATCTTCTTGACCCTGTGGATCAGCCTGCACGAGTGGTCGATGTTCGCGCCGATCACCGAGATGCAATGGGTGGGGCTCGACAATTACGCCAAGTTCCTGGAATCGCCCACGCACCTGCAGGCGTTCTGGAACACCTTCGTCTATGCGGGATTGAGTGTGCTCATCCTCGTGCCGCTCTCGTTCCTCGTCGGCTCGCTGCTCTACTTCCCCAAGCTCAAGGGCAGCGGGGCGCTCCGCGTCATTCTGTTCTCGACCTACGTTCTGCCGACCGCAGCTGTCGCGCTGATCTGGGGCAACCTGTACGCCTCGTACGGTCCGATCGCCGGCGTTCTGACGAGTATGGGCATCGCGCCCCCTTCCTGGCTCAGTTCGCCCGACACGGCGCTCATATCGCTCGTCGTGCTCAACGTCTGGCAGACGCTCGGCTACTACGTGGTGCTCGTCGTGGCCGGTCTGACGCAGATTCCGGGCGAGTTGTATGAGGCAGCGAAGCTCGACGGTGCAGGGTCGTTGCGCGAGATGTGGAGCATCACGCTGCCGATGTCTAAGAACACGATGTTCTTCGTCCTGCTGATCACTCTCGTCAACTCCATCCAGGTCTTCGATCCGATCTACCTGCTCACCACAGGCGGACCGCTGAACGCTACGAACGTCGTGTCATACGACATCCAGAAGACGGCGTTCCAGCAGGGCCTGGCAGGCCAGGCGAGCGCAATGGCGTTCGGACTGTTCCTGATCATCGCGCTCGTCGGCTGCACCATCGCGATGGGCTCGAAGATGCGAAACAACTGGGGGGCTCGCCGTGCGTAACCGCTTGTACTACGTTGCCCGCCGCCGCATGACCCGTGGTGTGCTCTACGCTCTGGCCGCGTGCCTCGCGATCTTCGCCTTGCTGCCGCTCTACTGGATGGCTATCTCGGCCTTCAAGACGCCGAAGGAGTTCGGCGCGATGCCCCCGACCTGGTGGCCGCAAGAGACGACTTTCCTCGCCTTCGAGCGCGCGACGACGCTCGTACCGTTCTTCCAGGCGTTCCTGAACAGCCTGCTCATCGCGAGCGTGTGTACGGCATCCGTGTTGTTCACGAGCGTCATGGCCGGCTACGTGTTCGCGAAGTACCACTTCAGAGGTAAGAACGCCCTGTTCTGGATCACGGTCGCGACGATGTTCCTGCCGCCGATCGTCACCCTCGTTCCGCTATACCACATCGTGTCTTCGCTCGGGCTGGCCAACACGTTCCTCGGCGTGATGCTGCCATGGCTGGCGAACGCGTTCGGCATCTTCTTGATGCGGCAGTTCCTGCTCGACTTCCCGGACGAACTGCTCGAGGCGGCCCGTCTCGACGGGGCGAGCGAGTTCCGCATCCTGTTCCGTCTGGTCGTGCCACTCCTCAAGCCGGCACTCGTCACCCTCGCGATCTTCGCCTTCGTTTTCGACTGGAACGCCTTCATCTGGCCGCTTTCGGTGCTCAGCTCCGAGTCGAAGCACCCCATCGTGCTTGCACTCAACTCGCTCTCGTCGGTGGCGATGAGCGTGGAGTACCGCAACGTGATCCTTGCCGGCTCACTGCTGGCGAGTCTGCCCACGATCTTGCTGTTCTTCGTGTTCCAGCGGGTATTCGTGCAAGGGATGGCGCGCTCCGGCATCCGCTAGGCAGACCTGGCCCAACCGCCGGGTCGGTGATCCGTGCCGTCGGGCAGCCTTGATGAGGCTGGGGTCAGGCGCGCAGACCGCGCAGCGCCACGGCGGTGGCGATCGCAGCCTGTGCGGCTTCGGCGCCCTTGTCCTCCTTGGAACCTGGTAGGCCCGCGCGGTCCAGCCCCTGCTGCTCGTCGTCGAGGGTGAGCACGCCGAAGCCGACCGGCTTGCCGGTGTCGAGCGCGACCCGGGTGAGGCCGTCGGTCGCGGCCTTCGCGACGAAGTCGAAGTGGGGCGTGCCACCGCGGACGATCACGCCGAGCGCGACCACCGCATCCGCTCCGCCCTCGAGCGCCGCCTTGCACACCACGGGCAGTTCGAAGCTGCCGGGTACCCGGATCTCGCTGACCTCGGCCCCCGATTCCGCTAGTGCCCGGCGGGCGCCCTCGAGTAGCCCTTCCGCGATCTGCTCGTGCCACGTGCCGGCGACGATCGTGACCTTGAGCCCGCGACCGTCTGCGGAGATGTCGGGGGAGCCGCTGCCGCTCATGAGGGGTGTCCTTCCAGGTTCTCCAGCAGTTCTTCGCTCGTGAGAGTATCGGGCAGGCGATGGCCCATCCGGTCTCGCTTGGTCTCAAGGTAACCCTCGTTCTGCTCCGAGACGCCCACCAGCAGGGGCACGAGTTCGGTCACCTCGACCCCGCGGTCGGTGAGCTGCCGCATCTTGTCGGGGTTGTTGCTCAGCAGCCGCATCCGGTGCACGCCGAGGTCGTGCAGGATCGCCACGGCTGCGCCGTAGTCCCGGGAGTCGGCCGGAAGGCCCAGCGCGAGGTTGGCGTCCAGGGTGTCCATGCCCTGCTCCTGCAACCGGTAGGCACGCAGCTTGTTCACGAGCCCGATGCCGCGACCCTCATGCCCGCGCAGGTACACGACCACGCCGCCCTCCCGGTCGATGCGGTCGAGCGCTGTGCGCAATTGCGGTCCGCACTCGCACTTGAGCGAACCGAAGGCCTCGCCGGTGAGGCACTCCGAATGCACCCGCACGAGCGGAGAATCCCCCAACGGCTCCTTCACGACCGCGACATGGTCGGCTCCGGTCGTGCAATCGCGATAGGCGCGGATGCGGAACTCGCCGTGCGTAGTCGGTACGGTCGTCTCCACTTCGAACCGAACGCGTTCGGCCTCGCGCGGCACGATCGGGGTCGGCGTGGCCCCGTCGCCGTCCACCTCCTGCAGATACTCGATCAGCTGGGCGATCGTGATCACCGGCACGTCGAAGCGTTCCCCGAGTTCGAGCAGTTCCGGCATCCTGGCCATCTCGCCGTCTCCGGCGACAATCTCGGCGATCGCTGCGACAGGTCTGAGGCCGGCGAGCTTGAGCAGGTCGACTGCTGCCTCGGTGTGCCCGTTGCGCTCGCGCACGCCTCCCTCTACCGCGCGCAAGGGCATGACGTGGCCGGGACGGAACAGGCTCGCCGGGGTCGAGGCGGCATCCGCGAGCACCCGCAGAGTGTTCGCCCGGTCGGAGGCGCTGATCCCGGTCGTGGCCCGATTGGCGGCGTCGACGCTCACCGTGTAATTGGTGCCGCGTGGGTCCTGGTTGTCGATCACCATCACCGGCAGTTCGAGCCGGTCCGCGATCTCGTTCGTCATGGGCGCGCAAATGAAGCCCGAGCTGTGCTGCACCGTCCACGCGATCCACTCCTGGGTCGCGAGTTCCGCGGCGAGCACCACATCGCCTTCGTTCTCCCGGTTCTCGTCGTCGGCGACGATGACCGGCCTGCCCGCCCTCAGCGTCTCGAGCGCGGTGGGGATGTCGGCGAGGCGCCGCAACCGATCGCTCATCGGATTCCCTCCTCGTGCGACCTGCGGGGCCCGGTACCATCGCCGCCCCCCGGCGTCATGCCGGCGAATTCCAGGGCACGCAGCACGTGGCGGGCGAGCATGTCGGTCTCCACGTTCACCCGGTCGCCGGGCACGAGCGAGCCGAGCGTCGTGGCCGTGAGCGTCTCCGGGATCAGGGACACCTCGAACCAGTCATCGCCCAGATCCGACACCGTCAGCGACACCCCGTCGAGCGAGATCGAACCCTTGCGGGCGACGAGCGGCGCGAGCTCGGGCGAAAGTCCGAACCGCACGACCCGCCACGCCTCGCCCGGGCGCACCTCCAGCACCTCGCTCGTGCCATCGACGTGGCCCTGCACGATGTGCCCGCCGAGCCGGTCGCCCACTTGCGCGGCGCGCTCCAGATTCACCGGCCGCCCCGGCCGCAGTGCGGCCAGGGAACTCGCATTCAGCGTCTCGGCCATGACGTCGGCGGTGAACCAGTCCTCGCCCCGGTCGACCACGGTCAGGCACACGCCGCTCACGGCGATCGAGTCGCCGTGCGCAGCGTCGGAGACCGCGAGCGGGCCCCGTACCGTCAGCCTCGCCGCATCCGCGCCGAAGTCGATCGCGATCACCTCGCCGAGCTCTTCGATGATTCCGGTGAACATGCAGTCAGCTCCCTTCCGGGGAGTTCGAATTGCCGGGGCGCAGCGTCGCGAGCAGATCGTCGCCGAGCCGCTCGACCGACACGGTTGCAAGGCGCAGCGCGCCGTCGATGGATCGGATGCCGATGTCGCCGAGCACGAGGCGATCGCCGCCGAGCAGCACCGGCGCCAGATATGCGAGGTATTCGTCGACAAGTCCAGCGGCCACGAACGCTGTCGCGAGCGTCGGCCCGCCTTCGACGAGCACGCGGCGCATGCCCCGGTCGAACAGGTCGTCAAGGATCGCGTCGATCCGGCGGCTGCCGGTCTCGATCAGGCCGGCCGGATGGCGACGCAATCGCGCATCCGCCGGCACGCTCCGTTCGCCGACCACGACGGGCACCGGCTGGTGTTCGAGCAACCGGCCTTCCGGGTCGCGCGCGGTGAGGGCCGGATCGTCCGCGAACACGGTGCCGGTTCCCACCAGGATCGCGTCGGCGCGGGCGCGCTGGGCGTGTGCGTGCGTGCGTGCGGCCTCCCCGGTGATCCACCGACTCGACCCGTCTGCGGCGGCGACGCGGCCGTCCAGCGTGGCGGCCCACTTCAGGGTCGTGAACGGACGGCGCAAGTGCAAAGCGGTCAGCCATGGGTGCATGAACTCCGACACTTCGGTCTCGAGCACCCCGCCGGTCACCGATACGCCGGCGCGGGCCAGGGCCTCGCCGCCGCCGCGCGAGAGTTCGCCTGGATCGGCTACCGCGTAGACCACGCGCTCGACCCCGGCTGCCAGTAGTGCTTGCGTGCATGGGCCCGTGCGGCCGGTGTGGTTGCACGGTTCGAGCGTCACGACGACGGTGCTGCCGCGCGCATCCGGCACTTTCGAGAGCGCGACAACTTCGGCGTGCTCGGTACCGGCGCCTGCGTGCCAGCCTTCGGCCAGGATGTGGCCGGAGGGGTCGAGCACGACGCAACCGACTTGCGGATTGCCGCCGGTCACGGGACCGAGAGCGGCGAGCTCGAGTGCGCGGCGCATCGCGCTCTCGGTGTCGATCATCCGGTCCTCATCTCGTTTCGAGACGGGCCCCGGGCTATGGGTCGATTCGACCTGCGCGGCCTGCGGCCGCACGTGCTGCCTCCCATCCGGACTTTAACCGTCGGTTCCGGAATTCCACCGGATCAACCCATCCAGCTGTTCGCGGACGGGCTCGCGGACTTTGACCGCCGGTTCGGACTCTCACCGACCCCGGAGCACGTTCTGCACCGATTGTAACAAGCCCTTGCCCTGCTCGCCCCGCCGTACGCCTACGCGCCCGCAACTCGGCCGGTGCAGTGCCGGGATCGGAAGTTCTAGCCGGAGCGGCGGGGGAGGAAGCCGATGCGGTCGTAGACCTTCGCCAGAGTCGCGTCCGCGATCTCCTGGGCGCGGTCGGCGTTGGCGGCGAGCATCCGGTCGAGTTCGGCCGGGTCTGCGAGCAACTCGAGTGCGCGCGTGCGGATCGGCTCGAACTCGGCGACCACGGCATCCGCAACCGTCTTCTTCAAGTCGCCGTAGCCGCGTCCCGCGAACTGCGCTTCGAGTGCCTCGATACTGGTTCCCGTGAGCACCGAGAGGATCGTGAGCAGGTTCGAGACGCCGGGCTTGTGCTCGGGGTCGTATATCACTTCGCGGCCCGTGTCGGTCACCGCGGAACGGATCTTCTTCGCCGTCGCCGTGGGCTCGTCGAGAAGCCAGACGATTCCCGCCGGCGACTGGCCCGACTTCGACATCTTGGCGCTCGGATCCTGCAGGTCGTAGACCTTTGCGGTCTCCTTCAGGATGCGCACCTCGGGCACCACGAGCGTCTCGCCGAACCGCGAGTTGAATCGCTGCGCCAGATCGCGAGTGAGCTCGATGTGCTGCCGCTGGTCTTCGCCGACCGGCACCACGTTCGCGTCGTAGAGAAGCACGTCGGCCGCCTGCAGGATCGGGTAGGTGAACAGGCCCACGCTCGCGGCGTCCGAGCCCTGCTTGGCGGTCTTGTCCTTGAACTGCGTCATCCGGCTCGCTTCGCCGAACCCGGTGATCGTGTTGAGCACCCAGGCGAGCTC
>CAYRUW010000011.1:0-18374 GCA_964427465.1 uncultured Diaminobutyricimonas sp. | reverse complement strand
TTGGCACGGCAGCGGTCGTGGCGCTGTTATACCTGAACCTGATCAAGATCACGCCGGACCAGGTGTGGGCATTCCGGCGCGTACTGCCCGTGATCGCGACGACGCTCGTGATCGGGGCCGCGGTGGCCATGCGCTGGTGCTGGCGAAGGCGTGGCAAGTGGCGGTGGCTGGCAGTCCTGGGCTTGGCCGGCTCCCTCATCGGCACGCTGTTGCCCTGGGGCAAGATCTTCTTCGTCGTCGAAGGTTCGGGGCAGGCGAAAGAGATCATTTCGATCTGCCGGTCGCTCGAGGGCGCCGAGGTCATAGCGATGGTCGGACGTGACGCGCCGCCGAACTTCGCACTCACAGTCAGGTCCGTTTGCTCGACCCAAGTCGTCACGGTCGGCGACGCGCAAGACTTCGAGTGGGCCGAGCTCGCCGACCGCGTCGAAGGCGAAGTCGGGGTGTTGAGTTTCTCGGAAGATGCGGTGCCCTGGGCCAGGCCGCCAGAGGATTCGATCACCACGGTCGTGCACAGCTGGAGTCGGCACTTGCTCATGACGCCGCGAACCGCTTCGCTCTCGGTCCGCACGGCGTTCACCGGATTCCTCGACGAGGGCGGCACGGTCGTCCCCGCTCCGCTTTGAGGGGTTGCCACGCCCGGTCGTCGATGAGGGTGTCCATCTTTACGAACGCCGTTTAGACTGAATCGCGGCCGACGGCATACTTCGGCCGTTCGGGGGAACGTCGTTTGGGGGCGACATGTTTCGGCGCAAGCGAGGGCGGCACGCAATGCCGCGCAAGGCGCGCGCTTCTAGAGCCGCAATCGCGATCGGGCTATCGGTGCTCGTGGTCAGTCCGATGCTGCTGGCGCTGGACCCCACGCCATCGGTGGCTGCAGACGCGGGAAGTTTCGATGCCGGCAACATCATCTCCGATGCCGTGTTCTACGACGGTCATGGGCTGTCCACGAGCGAGATCCAGAAGCTGCTGAACGAACGTGGCAGCGCCTGTAAGCCCGCCGGCGGGCTCGCGTGTCTCAAAGACATCCGGGTCGACATCTCGGCGAGCAGCTCGGATGCGTACTGCAGCACGATCGCCGCGGCCACGGGTGTGACCGCGGCGCAAGTATTCGCAACCGTCGGGGCGGCGTGCGGCATCAACCCAGCGGTGCTGGTCGTGCTCGTCGAGAAGGAGCAATCCCTCGTGACGCGCTCCTCGCCGACCTCCTACGCGTACCGCTATGCGACCGGGTACAACTGCCCCGATACGGCTCCGTGTTCGGATGTGACGTCTGGCTTCTACCGGCAGGTCTATTACGCCGCCAGGCAGTTCGAGCGCTACCGGTTGAATCCGTCGAGCTACAACCATCAAGCCGGTCAGTACGAGACGATCGCGTACAACCCGAACCCGGCGTGTGGCTCGTCGGTGGTCCTGATCCGCAACAACGCCACAGCCGGCCTCTACAACTACACGCCATACCAGCCGAACGCCGCCGCGTTGCGGAACCTGTATGGGATCGGCGACGAGTGCTCGGCTTATGGAAACCGCAACTTCTGGCGGATATTCACCGACTGGTTCGGCAACACCGGCAACCTGATCAGATCCTCTTCGTTCGAAGCGACCCTCGATGGCTGGGGATTCGGCAACGGGCACATGAACCGGCTGTTGCGCGGCCCGACCACGATCGCGCACGCGGGCCAGTACTTTCTCGCCGCGAACACCGCCAACCCCGGTCGCTCGATAGCTCAAGACATCCGCGTCGCGCCAAAGCCCGGCCAGAGCTACAGCGGTGCGATCTGGCTGAAGTCCGGAAAGGCCGGTCGCGAATTCAGCGGCAAGCTCGTCTTGTGGGCCCTAGGCGGCAGCGCAGAGAACAGCGTGACGCCGTTCACGGTCGGCGACTCGTGGACTGAGGTGAAGGTCGACCTCGATGTCGTCAGATCTGGGCATTCGCGGTTGCGATTCGAGGTCTACCTCGATTCGACGCATTTCGACCTGAACCTCGACCTCGCCTCGCTCACCCAGGCGCCATGGCAAGCAGGCCGCGGCCCGGTCGCGCTCAACTCGCCGTCGTTCGAGCAAGGCCTCGGAACCTGGACATTCAAGAACGGCTTCATGAACCGTGCCGTCTACACGATTCCGAGCCTCGCTTTCGAGGGCAACAGGTTCCTGGCCTCGAACACCCAGTATTCCGGCCGATCGGTCGGTCAGGACATCTATCGCGTTCCGCTCGCGGGCGAGAGGTTCACGGCGATTCTGTGGATGCGATCCGGCCACGGCACGCGGCCCTTCGACGGCCGGCTGGCACTCTGGGCCCTGGGCGGGAGCTCGGAAGTCTCGACTACGACGTTCACCGTCGGGCAGGAATGGACTCCCGTGGCGGTGTCGCTGCCGATCGAGAAGACCGGGCACTCCCGGTTGCGTCTCGAGGTGTACCTGTGGTCGGAGAAATACGACTTGCGACTCGACGACGTCACGGTGACCGCCACGCTGCTCGACGGTGGGTCGTTCGAGCAAGGAGTAGGTCGCTGGCGCCCTTCGAACGGTTCGGCCACGATCGAGGCCGTTGCCGGCACGTTCGGACCGGACGGCACCATGGACGGGTATACCGCCGGCCGGGCCGTGGCGGCCACGAGCGGGTCTTCGGTCGCGAACGATACCGCGCGACGGCTCGAAGCCGGCGGCACCTACACCGCGAAGGTCTGGATGCGGACCGAGAACCCCGAAGAGTCCTTCAGCGGCAGGCTCGCGCTCTGGGCGCTGGGTGGAAACTCGCAAGTGGCCACTTCGGACGTCGTCGTCGACGGCACATGGCGCGAGTACGAGGTGGCGCTCACCACCGCGGACGCCACCAACGACCGGTTGCGCGTGGAGCTGTACTCCTCGTCGCCCGGTGTAGCCGTGATGCTCGATACCGCCCGGCTGTACTGAGGATCGATCCGCACCGCCACCGGGAGCCGACCCGCGCAGTGCAAGCTTTCGCACAGCACGGCGCCGGTATGCTTTGCTCGGCCGTTCGGCTAAGGACCTCGTTGCCGAGTGCCGGGTCGGAGTCATCTGGGTTTGGGGATCGGAGACAGAAATGAGTGCGCTCGAGGCAGACCTCGACGAATGGCTCAGTCACGTGCAGAAGGCCGTGGCGAACCGGAGTCGGCATGAACGTCTCGTCGCAGCTCGCGGTCTCGTGCGGCCGATCGCACTGGCCCAGCGCTTCGGCGCGAAGGTGAAAGAGATCGGCTTCGCACGCGCCCTGGGCCTCGTGCGGTCGAAGGTCTTGTCCCGGCTCCAGGGACAAGCGTGACCTCGAAGGCTGCGACCCGGTTCGAAGCCGTGCTCGCGCAGCGACTTCTCGAACTCGCCCCCGAAGCCGGATTGCCGGCATCCGCGATCTCCGAAGCGCAACCGCGGGCGTGGCGGCTTCTCGAGGCCTTCGCGGCGCGTGCCGCCGCTGCGGGCGACGATCGCACGGCATGGTTGCTGTTCATCGCGCTCACGGGGAGCTTTCCCGAGTCCGACGAGGTGGTCGAGCTGCGCCGCTCGCTCGCGGTGGCAGAGGACCCAGCCGCTGCCGCTCTCGCATTCGCCAAGGCGCCGGCCTCGCGCCGTGGCGTGTGGGACAGGCCTTTGCGGCTGATCCGGGATTCCGTGGTCGTGGACGTTGACTTCTGCGCGAAGTATGAGCACAACACGGGCATTCAACGCCTGGTCAGGCAGACCCTCTCGCGCTGGCATGCAGCAGGTTTCGGATTCGAAATGGCGGCATGGGCCAGCGGGGGCTACGCGATGCGCAGCGTGTATCCGCACGAGATGCAACGAGTGGTGAACTGGGGCGATCCCGATCGCCAGAAGTCCGACACTGCGGCCAGGCAACCCGAGCCGCTCGTGGTTCCGGTCGACTCGACCGTGCTCGTCGCGGAGGTTCCGCACGAAGCCGGTTGCAGGCGGCTCGCTGCTCTCGCACAGTTCTCAGGCAACAGGGTGTGCCTCATCGGCTATGACGCGATACCGCTCGTGAGCGCCGACATGGTGCCGGCGCTCGAACGGGAGCGGTTCGGCAGCTACCTCACTTTGGTCAAGCATGCACACGACGTGTTCGCGATAAGTGCCGCCGCCGCCGCCGAGTTCTCCGCGTTCGTCTCTGCGTTGCCGGCCCAGGGTTTGACCGGGCCGCGTGTGGCCGCACTCGGGCTGCCGGTCGATCTGCCGGATGCGCAACCGTCGGCGCACGTGGATGCCGACCTGCCGCTCGTGCTTTGCGTCGGCAGCCACGAGCCGCGAAAGAACCACCACGCCGTTCTCTACGCCGCGGAAGTGCTGTGGCGGGAAGGCAACACGTTCCGGCTGGTGTTCGTCGGCGGAGGCAACGCCGAACTCACGGTCGCGTTCGACCGCGAGGCGCATCGTCTGGCGCGACTGGGCCGCCAGGTCGAGGTGCGCCGCAAGGTGAGCGACGACGAACTCAATGCGCTGTACCGGGCGGCGCTCGTGACCGTGTTCCCTTCTCTGCATGAGGGCTACGGGCTGCCGGTGGCCGAATCGCTCGCGGCGGGCACGCCGGTGATCACGACATGCTTCGGAAGTACCGCGGAGATCGCGGCCGACGGAGGCTGCCTGCTGGTCGACCCTCGCGACGAGGATTCGATCGCGCACGCGCTGCGTGAGGTACTGGCCGCGCCGGCCACTCTCTCCCGCCTGCGGGCTGAGATCGCAGACCGCCCGCATCGCGGATGGACCGAGTTCGCCACCGAACTCTGGGACGTCGTGGTCAGCCGCGAGTCGGCAGAGCGGGCGGCCCGATGAGCGCGCAGAGGTATACGGCACGATCCAGAAACGAACGGTTCGCACTGCTGGGCAAGCTGCTGCTCGGTGTGGAGGCGATTCAGGGCAAGAGCGCCCTCGCGACCCTTCGCGACATCGATCGACTCGACCATAGGGGCGTGTGGCTGATCCTGGCGGTCATGACGGGCGTTCTGCCGACGAGCGAAGAGGTGATCGGTTGGTACCGCCGCTGCAGGCTGGACGGGCCGGAGGCGTTGTTGCGCCACGCGTCGTCGGCGAAGCGGGCGCGCGGCCCGGTGACCGTGCTCGTCGGCGGAACGGTCGTGGACGTGCACCACACCGCCGTCAACGACATCGCCACCGGCATTCAGCGCGTGGTGCGAAACGTGCTGCAGCGCTGGGAGTCGAGGGAACTGGAACTGGTTCGCTGGGGTCGCGGATACACGCGCTTGCATGCGGATGTCCGCGACGCGTTCCGGGTCGGTACGCGCTCGGTGCCGCGACGCGAAACGCTCGTGCCGTGGCAGTCGACCTACCTGCTGCCGGAGCTCGCGCTCGAAGAGCCCAGGCTTGCGCGGATTCAAGCGCTCGCCTCCTTCTCCGGCAACTCGACGGGCGCGATCGGGTTCGATTGCGTTCCGGTGACTTCGGCCGAGACCACGGGACCGGGGATGTCGGCGGCGTTCTCGCGGCAGCTCGCCGCTATCGCCCAGATGGACCGAGTGGCCACTATCTCCGAAGCGGCGGCGACCGAGTTCCTGGGCTGGCGGGCCATGATGGCTTCCGCCGGGTTGACCGGTCCCGAGATCGTGCCGATTCCGCTGCCGATCGAGGCCTTGCCAAAGCCAGAGCAGCCGGTCGACTTGAGCGCCGAACTCGGGCTCGGACCGCATCCGCTCGTGGTGTGCATCGGCAGTCACGAACCCCGGAAGAATCATCTGGCTGTCCTGCACGCAGCCGAGATGCTGTGGCGTGAAGGCGTCGAGTTCGAGCTTGTGTTCTTCGGCGGAAATTCGTGGAACTCCGAACGGTTCGCCGAGCGCCTGGCCGAGCTTCAGGCCAAGGGCCATCCGGTCTCCTCGCGCAAGCACGTCGCCGACTCGGTCGTGTCGGCGGCGCTCGCTCGTGCCGCGTTCTCGGTGTTCCCCTCCCTGAACGAGGGCTACGGGCTTCCCGTCGCCGAATCTCTCGCCGCCGGTACTCCGGTGATAACCTCGCGGTTCGGTAGCATGAGCGAGATCGCAGCCTCGGGTGGTGCGTTGCTGATCGACCCGAGGAACGACAACGAACTGATCGCTGCGATGAGACGCCTGCTCACGGATCCCGCTGAGCGTGAGCGGCTGATCGAGGTTGCGAAACCAGCAGCAGGCCGGAATTGGGGGGCGTACGCCGATCAACTATGGTCTTTCTTGGTCCGCTGACCCGGGTGGCCGGCCGCCCTACTGGAGCACGATGAAGGTCTTCGTACAGATTCCCTGCCTCAATGAGGAGGAGACACTGCCCGCGGTACTCGAGACGATCCCCAAGCAGATCCCGGGTGTCGACGAACTGCACGTGCTCGTGATCGACGACGGATCGACCGATCGCACGGTCGAGGTGGCGCGCGCTCACGGTGTGAAGCATTTCGTCAGGCACTCGCGCAACATGGGGCTGGCTCGTTCGTTCCGCGACGGCGTCCACTACGCACTCGCGCAAGGGGCGGACATCGTCGTCAACACCGACGGGGACAACCAGTACCCGCAAGAGCGGATCCCCGACCTCATCGCACCGATCCTGCGGCGTGAGGCGGACATCGTCATCGGCGATAGGCAGACCCACAAGATCGCGCACTTCTCTTGGGCGAAGAAGCTGTTGCAGAAGCTCGGCAGCAAAGTGGTGAACATCGTCGCAAGCACCGATCTGCCGGATGCCGCGAGCGGCTTCCGCGCGTACTCGCGCGATTCGCTGCTGCGCTTGAACATCATCACCCAGTTCAGCTACTGCATGGAGACCATAATCCAGGCGGGGAACATGCGGATGAAGATCGCGAGCGTGGAGATCGACACGAACCCTAAGACTCGCGAATCCCGCTTGTTCCGCAGCACCGGACAACACGTGGTCAAGTCGGCCCAGGCGATCCTGCGCAGCTACGTGATGTTCAAGCCAATGGCTTTCTTCGCGGTGATCGGCCTGCTCATGCTGCTCGGTGCCGCGATCCCGTTCGTGCGGTATCTGATCCTGATCCTGTTCTTCGGCGACGAGGCCGGCCAGCACTTGCAATCGCTGCTGCTCGGCGTTGCGCTGCTGGTCGGGGCCTTGCTTTCTTTCGCACTGGGGGTGCTCGCGGACCTCCAGCGCACCAACCGGATCCTCATGGAAGAGGCAGTGCAGCGGGTGAAGGAGATCCAGTACGACGTGCGCATGGAGGTCGAGGTCGACCACGGTGCCGGGTAGCGCGCAAGCGCGCGCCGAGCGGCTCGCGGCACTGCCCTTCCAGACGACGAGCGCCAAACGGCATGGCTTCTTCACCGGCATCGTCCGGTCCGTCGCGGAGGTCGTGCAGCAGCGCGAGCTGCTCGGCCTGCTCGTACGGCGCGAGCTCAAGGTGCGGTACAAGGACAGCAGCCTCGGGTTCCTCTGGAGCCTGATCCGGCCGCTCACGCTCCTGCTCATCTACTTCGTCGCTATCGGGCAGTTTCTCGGTGCGGCCCGTGCCATACCCGATTTCGGTATTTTCGTGTTCGCGGGCCTCACGCTCTGGGGGCTCTACAGCGACATCATCGTGGCCGGCACGAGTTCGATCGTCGCGAATGCCGGCCTCATCAAGAAGGTCTATCTGCCGCGAGAGATCTTCCCGCTCGCCGCTGCCGGCTCCGCGCTCGTGAACTTCGCGATCCAGCTCGGCATCCTGATCGCAGCGATCCTGCTCCTCGGGCAGTTCCCGCTGTCATGGGACCTGCTCTACGCTCCGCCCGCCGTGGCGATCGCCCTGGTGTACGGGGTCGCGTTCGCGATCCTGCTGTCGGCTTTGAACGTCTATCTACGCGACATCCAGTACTTGGTGGAGGTGGGGATGCTCGTGTTCTTCTGGGCGTCCCCGATCGTGTATTCGTGGTCGTTCGTGGTGCAAGCGGGCGAACGCTCCGACTTGCCGTGGCTGACCCAGCTCTATTTGCTGAATCCGATGTCTACGGCGATGCTCGCGTTCCAGAAGAGCACGTGGAAGGCCGGATCCGAGAGCCGTCAGCTCGATGAGCTCACCACGATCCCGGCCCAGCCGTGGCCGGCGGACCTCGACTTGCGGCTTCTGGCGACCTTCGTGGTCGGGCTGCTGCTGCTCGCGGTCGCGCAGCGGGTCTTCACCCGCCTGCAGGGCAACTTCGCGCAGGAGATTTGATGGCCCGGTCCACCCCTACCCCCGATACGCTCTCTCCAGTCGTCGTGCGGGTGGACGAGGTCTCGAAGCGGTTCGTGATCCGCAAAGAAAAGTCGCTCAAGGAGCGGATCGTCAACTTCGGTCGCTCGAACAAGCACAAAGACGACTTCTGGGCGCTGCGGCAAGTCTCGTTCGAGATCGAGTCGGGCACGACGCTCGGATTGCTGGGCGCGAACGGGTCGGGCAAGAGCACGCTGCTAAAGATCATCGGCGGCATCATCCAGCCATCGGCGGGGCGGATCGACCATCGCGGCAGGATCGCAGCCCTGCTGGAACTCGGGGCCGGCTTTCACCCCGATCTGACCGGACGCGAGAACGTGTACCTGAATGGCGCGATCCTCGGGCTGAGCCGCAAGCAGACCGCAGAATATTTCGACTCGATCGTCGAATTCTCCGAGATCGGCGAATTCATCGACACTCAGGTCAAGTTCTATTCGTCCGGCATGTATGTGCGTCTTGCTTTCGCGATCGCCGTGCACGTCGATCCGGACATCCTCTTGGTGGACGAGGTGCTCGCCGTGGGCGACGAACAGTTCCAAGACAAGTGCATGGAGCGGATCCGCCAGTTCAAAGACGAAGGCCGCACGATCATCTTCGTGAGCCACTCCGCTGAGCAGGTGAGCGACATCTGCGACCGCACGATCGTGCTCTCGCATGGAGACGTCGTTTTCGACGGAGATGTCGAGGGCGGAATCCGGGCCCTGCGGGCCTCGTTCTGAGCGCCACGGCCCGCTCGCGCGGGCGGACGATTGATCGCTATGCTGGGGGTCGCCAATGGCGCCGCCCTGGCATTTCGGACGATACCCGGGCGTCCGCCGACCGTGGCGGGGGAATGGAAGAGAACGATCGTGGTGAGCCCGCGCAGTGCCTTCGAACCGGCACCCGCCGTCGCAGCAGGCATCCACGAAGGTCGAGTCGAACGGGCGCTCCGGTCGCGGCCCGCCTCTCCCGTTGCTTCGCGCCGTCGCGTGCTGAAGGCCATGCTCGGCCCGGTACTGCCGATCGCACGAAGGCTGCGCAGTTTTCTGAGCGCGCCGATGGTCGCGGCCGTTGCCGGCGCCCAAGAGCACATCAGGGCCGAGCATGCTTCGGTGCTGCGCCGGCTTGAACAATTCCAGGAGCAGAACGCGCGAGCGATCGCGGAGCGAGACGCCGCGCTCGCCGAGCTGACCGACGAAGTGCGCCGGCTTTCGGCAAGCCTCGACGAGAGCCGAAAGCAGCGCCTATGACATCGCCCGTCGTCGTGATCGGCGCCGGTGGACATGCCAAAGTCGTGGTCGATCTCCTGTTCGACCTCGACCACGAAGTAGTCGCCGCCGTTTCCAGCAAACCTGCCGAACCTTACCGAGGGGTGCCGGTCCGCGTCGGCGACGAGAGCATCCGTGAGTGTCGTGAACTCGCATCGTCGTGTTTCGTGGCCCTAGGCGACAACCAAGCCCGGGTCCGGCTGGCGAACCAAGCCGTCCAGCTCGGGTTCGAACTGATCACACTCGTGAGTCCTCGCGCGATCGTCTCGCCGACCGCGAGCATTGGCGCGGGCACCATCGTCATGGACGGCGCGATCGTGCACGCCGACGCGATCGTCGGTGCGAATGCGATCGTGAACACTGCTGCCGTAATCGAGCACGACTGCCGGATCGGCGATGGGGCTCATATCGCCCCGGGAGTGCGCCTGGCGGGCCGAGTCGCGGTGGGCACGGGCGGCTTCATGGGTGCGGGATCGGTTGCGATCCCGGGAATCGTCGTCGGCGATGGCGCGGTCGTCGGGGCGGGAGCGGTCGTCGTGCGGGATGTCCCCACACGCGCGGTCGTGTACGGAGTGCCCGCGCGGGAGGCCGGATGACCGACGACAGGATTGCGCTGGCCCGCCCGGATCTGGCCGGCAACGAGTCGCGCTACGTCGAGGAGTGCTTGCGGTCTGGCTGGATCTCGAGCATCGGCCATTTCATCGGCGAGTTCGAGAGCGGTTTCGCGGCAGCGGTCGGCACGAAGCACGCGGTCGCCACGAACAATGGCACCACGGCGCTGCACCTCGCCCTGGTCGCTCTCGGCGTGGGCCCGGGAGACGAGGTGATCGTGCCCACGGTCACGTATGTCGCGACGGCGAACGCGGTCGCATACTGCGGCGCCACGCCGGTGCTGGCCGACGTCGAACCCGGCACGCTCACGATCGACCCGGAGTCGGTGGTCGCGAAGCTCACCGGGCGCACAAAGGGGATCATCCCCGTACACCTCTATGGCATTCCCGCCGACATGGCCGCTCTGGATCGCATCGCCCAGGAGCACGGCCTGTTCCTGCTCGAGGACGCGGCGGAAGCCCATGGCGCCGCAATCGGAACCCAGATCGTGGGGTCGATGGGGCAGGCCGGGGTGTTCAGCTTCTTCGGCAACAAGATCATGACCACTGGCGAAGGCGGCGCCGTCGTCACCGACGACGACGAGCTTGCCGCGAGGCTCCGGCTTCATCGCGGTCAGGGCATGGATCCCGACCGCAGGTACTGGTTTCCGGTGATCGGCTACAACTACCGGATGACCAACATCCAGGCGGCACTGGGCCTGGCTCAGCTGGAGCGACTCGACGAGATGACGGCGATCCGTCGCCGACTCGAGGACGTCTATCGTGCCGAGCTTGCCGCGGTGTCCGCGCAGGTCGAAGTCACTTCCGCCCCGCCCGGCATGCGCAGTGTGCCGTGGCTGCAGAACGTCTACTTGCGTACCGGGGGCGCCGAGCGACGCGACGCGGTGATGGCGAGGCTCGATGCCGCCGGCGTCGACAGCCGCCCGGTGTTCATTCCGATGCACCAGCTGCCGCCGTATCTCGAGCAGAGCGCGTATCCGGTGGCCGACGATTGGAGTGCCAGGGGACTGTCTCTTCCGCTGCACACAGGGCTGAGCGAATCCGACGTCGCGCGCGTGTGCCGGGCGCTGGCCGAGGCGCTGATCGAATAGTGAGAATCGCCCTCGTATCGTCGTTCGTCCCGTTCGTGCTCGGCGGCGCTCGAAACATCGTCGAATGGCTCGAACAGCACTTGCTGGCCGCCGGCCACGAAGTGGAAATCGTGTATTTGCCGTTCGAGGACGAACCGGAACGGCTGTTCCCGCAGCTTGCCGCGTACCGGCAGATCGACCTCACCGAGCACGCAGACCTCGTGGTGTGTTTCCGCCCGCCCGCGCATCTCGTGCGTCATCCGCGCAAGGTGCTGTGGTTCATCCACCATTTGCGCTACTTCTACGATTTGTGGGACACGCAATACCGGCACTTCCCCGACTCCCGCGTGAATCGCGAACGCCGGCGCGCACTGTTCGCAGCCGATTCGGCTGCCATCCATGAGGCGCGACATGTTTTCACCAACTCCCGGATCGTCTCGAGCCGCCTGCAGCAGTTCAACGCGATCGAGTCGGAAGTGCTGTATCCGCCGATTCCGTCGCCTGAACGCTTTCAATCGACCGGGCAGTCCGACGAAATCGTCTATCTCGCCCGGATCGAGCACCACAAGCGGCAGCACTTGTTGCTGGAGTCGCTCGCGCACACGAAAACGCCGGTGCGATTGCGGCTGGCCGGCGCGAGTTCGTCGCCCGAGTACGTCCGGTTCCTTCACGAACACGCCGTCGACCTCGGCGTCGCCGACAGGTTCAAGCTCGAAGACCGCTGGATCAGCGAAGCCGAGAAGGCATCGCTGCTCGGCGGGTGCCTCGCTGCCGCGTACATTCCGCTCGACGAAGACTCATACGGATACCCTTCGCTCGAGGCGTCGCATTCGGCCAAGCCCATCCTGACCACGTCCGACTCCGGCGGCGTGCTCGAACTCGTGACCGACGGTGTGAACGGGCTCGTCGCCGAACCCCACGAAGCGGACCTGGCAGCGGGGATGGACAGGTTCTACGAGGATCGCGAGGCCACGCGCCGGATGGGCGAGGCTGCGCTCGCCAGGCTTGCCGAGCTCGAGATCTCGTGGGATCGCGTGATCGAACGGATCCTGTCGTGAAGGTACTGGTGGCGCTGGATCGGGCGCCCTTCACTTCGACCCCGGAACGTGCCGTGGCAGATGCACTCGTGCACCGGTTCCGCGAGATGGGGCATGAGGCCGAGTTGCTCGAACTGCCGCACACCACAGGGCACGAGAACGATCCGGCCTACTGGCTCGCGGTCGGCGCCTTCGGCATCATGAACGTCGACCGGCTGGTGACGCTGACCTTTCCGGCGCATTTGCTGGAGCACCCGCACAAGACGTGCTGGGCCGGGGACGAGCAGACACGACGGCGACTGGCCGAAATGGGCGTCGGCGGCACGATACTGGCGCGAACGCGCGGGCTCGGCCCGAAGACTAGGACCGTGCGCAAAGTAGCTCGGGCGGTGGTCAAATGAGCGACATTCCCGTCACGGAAGTGCTCGTGTTCACGCCCGTGTCGAAACATTCGGCGATCGCCCGCGTTTCGGCGTTGGTGGTCTCCGAGTTGCGACAACGGGGGGTGCTCGTGGAGATCGTCTCCACCGACGAGTTCGAGCCCGCCCTCGACGACCAGATCGATGCGCTGGGACTGCCGATCCACTGGCGCCAGTCGGCTCAAGTGCAAGCGCGCGTGGCCACGGCGGATCTAGTCGTGCACCAACTGGGCAACAATTTCGGGTTCCATGCCGGCAGCATTCACTGGCGAGGCACCGGAGGAATTTTCTGCTTGCACGACTTCTTCCTCGGCGGGATGTTCGCGCAATGGGCGGCGGGGCACGAGGTCGAGGCGGCCGAGATACTCAAGGAGTGGTACGGCCTGGAGCTGGCCTGGTTGCAGAAGGTGTCGGTAGACCCCCACTGGATCGGCGAGGCCTGGCCTGAGGTCACCTTCGCCGAGTGGCTGCTTGCTTGTGCCGACGGCGTCGTGGCGCATTCCCGCCATGGCATCGAGTCCGTGCTAGGGGCCACCGGCGCTCCGGTCGAGGTTGCCGCCTTGCCCTACCCGGGCCAACCCCCGAGTCCGAGTACGGTGCGAACGGATGCGACGAGCATTCGCGCGCTGACGGTCGGCGCAGTCAACCGCAACAAGCTGCCGGACCTCGTGATCGAAGCGCTCGGCGGATCGGACGGCTCGAGCGACCCGGTCGAGTACCGGTTGCTTGGCGAGTGTCCTCCCGACTTCGGCTCGGAGCTTGTCGCCTTGGCACGCAGGCATGGTGTACGGCTCTCGCTGCTCGGGGCACTGCCAGACGGCGAAGTCGCAAGAGAACTCGCGGCTGCAGACCTCGTGTGCTGCTTGCGGTTCCCGAGTATTGAATCCGGTTCCGCCTCGGTGATCGAGGCCATGTCGGCGGGTAAGCCCGTAGTGGTGGTCGACACCGGGCCGTTCGCAGAGATTCCCGACGACGTCGCGATCAAGATCGACCCGGCGAACATGCTCGCGGACCTTCGCCGGGCGTTCGCAGAACTGCGTTCCGAACCTGATCGGCTCGCTCGCCTGGGCGAGCGGGGGCGGGAATGGGTGCTCCGCACCCACCGCGTCGATGCCTACACCGACAGCCTGCTCCGGCTTGCCGAGGCGATCGGTACCGATCGGGCCCGCGCCGAGATAGTCAGGGACTACTCGCGGCGTGCCGGACGGTTTGGCATCGAGTATTCACCTGGGGTCGCCGAAGCCGTGTCCGATCTCGCCGCCTTCTTCGGTGCCGCACAGTCTCCGAGCGCGAGCCGCTCGCGAGCGCAAAGGTAGAGTCGTCCCGGTGAACGGCCAGCACGAAACTACTCCCGAGAAGACGCCCTCGGCGAAGCGTGCGCGTCGTCGTGCCATCAAATGGATGCTTTGGTCGCTCGCACTGATCGTCGCTGCTCCCTTGCTGTGGCTCGGGGTGCGCGCCTACATCGCCTACGACGCTTTCGTCAATGTCGAGGGCGGTCTGAGGTCGGTTCAGCGCGCCGTCGGCAGCAACAACTTCGAGGCGTTGCCGTACATCTATCGTGAAGTGCGCGACGACGCGCGACGTGCCCACGAACTCACCAGTGACCCGGTGTGGCTGGCCGCCGAGAATCTTCCAGTACTGGGCGAGAACCTCGGGGTGGTCCGGCAGATCGCAACGGTCGTGAGCGAACTCGTGGACGATGGGATCGGTCCGATCGCGAAAGAGATGGAGGACTGGAGTTTCGACCAGTTCAGGCCTCACGACGGCGCCGTAGAACTTGAACCCATCCTGCGGTTCGCCGGTGCCTTGGAAAAGACGACCGATGCGGTCTTACGCGCGAGGGCGAGTGTCGCGGCAATCGACGCGTCGAACGCGGTGGCCCCCGTCGGCAATGCCGTTGCCCGTATCGAGAACCTGCTCGGCACGGCCGCGTCGATGCTTGCCTCGGCCGATCGGGCGCTCGAACTAATACCGCCCGCGCTCGGTGCCGAAGGCCCGAGAACCTACCTGCTCGTCGTTCAGGACAATTCGCGCGATCGGTTCAATGGCGGAGCTTTGAGCGTGCTCGTGGAGTTCACCGTCGTCGACGGCCGTATCGCCCTTGGCGAGGCGATACCGGCCCCGGAGTCGATTGCAGGCGCAACCTCAAGTGTGGCTTTCGCCGACGTGGCAAGCGAACTCGTGCGGTGGTGGCAGAGCCGGGGCGAAGAGAGGGTCGATGCCGTGATCTCCATCGATTTCGTCGGCCTCGCCTCGCTCATCGGCGCTACCGGCCCCGTCGAGCTCGACTCGGGAGAGCAACTCGACCAGGATTCGGCGGCCGGCTTTCTTGCCATGGAACTCTACGAGGAGGTCCCGGATGCTCTTGATCGCGATGCCGTGCGCATCGACGCGGTGACCGCGACGATCGAGGCGGTGCTCGCAGGCGACGGCGAGACCGGGCGGTATCTGGACGCTGCGGTGGCGATGCGCAACGAGCGCCGGATTCAATTGTGGAGCGAAAACGCCGCCGAGCAGATCCTGATCGAGACGATCGGTCTGCATGGCGGCATGCCGGAGCTAGACGAGCCTTCGACGGCCATGGGGATATTCCTCGACCAGAGCTCGAACGGCCCCTTGTCGCCCTACGTCGCTGCGCGGATCGAGGCCAACTCGGCAGTATGCGCCCCCGACGAGGTCAGATCGACCGAGCTCTCGCTCGCGCTCGAATCCACCCTCACCCGCGCCATCGTCGATTCGCTGCCCCCGGCCGTGCGGAATTCACCGGCCGCGAGCGCAGGTGTCGTCGAATACGAGATAGCGGTCTATTCGCCGGTCGGCGCAGTGGACGCGAGCATGACCGTCGACGGTCGCGCGGTCGACGGCACGGTGGTCGAGACGGCCTCAGGTCGTCTCGTGCTACAGGCACGCGTACGTCTGGAGCCCGGGGAGACCCGAGTCGTCGAGACGGAGTTCTCCGGGGGTCGCGCGGAGGCTACGCCGCTTGACCTTCGCACGACGCCCAGGCTCGAATCGACCCCGGTGTTCGCGACCTCCGATTGCGGCTGATGCCGGCCCGCGCACGACCGCGAACGTAGGCGATCGCGCACGGGTCAGGTCGCATCCCGGATCGGGGTTGCCGGCGATTGCTGGGTGAGCGCCGAGCGCCAGCTCAATTGCTGCGAGGCCTTTACCGCGCACACGACGAAGGTGAGCCAGCCGAAGCCGAACAGGATGTAGCTCTCGGCCACCGAGACGGCGATCAGCACGACGAGCACGAGCGCCGGCCAGGAGAACGCGACGCTGCGCCGGCGGCCGGCCAGCAGCCACGAGCGCGCGAAGGCGAGACCGACGAGCCCCAGGAACAGCACGAGTCCGATCGCGCCGAGCTGGAACAGCACATCTACAAAGGCGCTCTCGGCCGTACTCGGCGCGGTGCCCGCGGCCGGAGCGAACGCCTGGAACGGCGGCACGCCGGTACGCCATTCGCCGACCCAGCCCCAGCCTTCGAGTGGATGAAGCCGGGCGAGGGCTTGCACCCGGTCCCACAATTCGAGCCGTCCGGTCTGCTCGCCCGAGGCGTTCAAGTAGCGCTCGACCGCGTCCCGCAAGACCCACGCCGTGACCGCTACGCACGCCGCAGCCACGAGCGCGGCCAACTGCAGCGGGGTTCTCGCCTTAGGTCCGACGCGGCGTACCCCGTAGAGCACGGCTCCGGCGATCGCGAGCAGCACCGCGACCGCGAACACGACGGGCGCGCGGCACAAAAGCACCGTCGCGCCCGCAAGCGCGAGCGAGAGCAGCGCAGTCGTCCGCCGCACGGATTTCGTGCGGTACTCGATCAGGAACGTGACGAGCGCGATTAGGGCGACCGTGCCGAGCGCGTTCCGGCTGCCGAGGATCCCCTGGATGGGTCCGCCCGACTCGAGGTTGCCGAGCAGCCCCAGGAACGGGAGTTCGGCATCCAGTAGTGCGCCCACGAGCACTTCGAGCGCGAGCGAGAGGACGAGCACGAACCGCAGCACGTCGCCGAACGCCCGGGCGATCTGGATGGTGTCGCGCACGAGGGCGAGGAACAAGCCGAGCACCGTGAACGCGAGCAGATATGCCACGCCCGCCACCGTGGCCCACTGATATTCGCTCCAGAACAGCGATGCGCCCACCCATGACACGAACGCGAGCAGGCTGATCGGCAGCAGGCCGTGCCATTCGACGAGATCGTAGTTAAGCGCGAGCGAGACGAGCGTGAGTAACACGAGCGTGCAAAGGATCGCGATGAGCGCAGGCCAGCCCATTACGCGCTGCACGGCAAACGAGCACACGGCCGTGCCGACCACTGTGGTCGAGAGCACGCTCAGGAACCTGCCCGACCGCAGGAAATGTCGCATCCCCTCGACGAGGGGATGCTCACGGTGCAATGGCCTGGCCGTCATCTGGCAACCACGGTACGGCAAGTTCGGCCGCTAGATGGCGAAGGGCGCCCAGCGAGCGTGACCCTGGGCGCCGGGTCGTAACCGTGCGTTGGCTCCGCTCTGGCTCTGATACAAAGAGACAGTGTCAGCGCAAGGATTGTCGAAGCGGTTCTGGAACGAGGCCGCGCGCGAGAACGCCGCGTGGTATATCGCCACGGGCTTCTCGACCCAGTCGCCGGAATTCTTCCGATCGGGAACAGCGGAGACCGATGCGTACTTGCGACTGGGCGGGCTGAGCCTCGGCGCCGATTCGACAGTGCTCGAGGTCGGTTGCGGCACCGGGCGGATGACCCAGCGGCTGGCCGATCTCGCGGGCACGGTGGTAGCGACCGATGTCAGCATCGAAATGCTGGACCGCGCGCGCCGGAACCTCGCCGCTAAGGACAATGTGCGCTACCTGGAGGTTTCGGGCGAAGGCGAACTGCCGATCGAGAGCGAGAGCGTGGACGCGGTCTTCTCGTACATCACGATGCAGCACGTGCCGAGCGCGCGGGCCCAGGAACGCTACTTCGCCGAGGCGTTGCGCGTGATAAGACCCGGCGGCTGGGTGTTCATGCAGTTCCGTCGCTCGAGCTTGACGGCCCGCGTTCTCGATTGGGTGGGCCACGCCGTCCACCTGATGCGCGGGCGAAAGACCCTGAATCGGGCGTGGCGCGGCGCGAGAGTCTCGGAGTCCGCCCTTCGCGCACACGCCAGCGACGCGGTCGCGGTGGAACTGATTCGCGCAGGTCGCAGGCACGTCTGGGTGCGGGCGATCAAAACCGCATGAACCGAGGCGCGGACCGGTCAGAGCACCGTGAGCATGGTGCGCTGCTTCGCCCAGATCGCGCACACCACGAGCAGGGTCCAGCCGAACTCGACTAGGAGCCTGCTCTCGGTGAGCGATTGCAGCAGGAGCGCGGTCAGGATCAGGATCGGGAACACGGCCATCGCACCGTTGTCGAGCCGGACGGGGAGCTGGCGCTGAGTGGCCAGCCACCACGCGCGCAGGATCGCGCCGACCACGAACAACCCGAACACCACGGCACCGACGAAACCGACCTGCAGCCACACGTCGAGCCATGCGTTGTGGGCTTGCAGGTAGGTCACCCCGTTGAATTCGGCCAACCCCCGGAACGGCTCCGCCCAAGGCACCCAATAGCTCACCCAGCCCCAGCCGAAGACCGGACGTTCGCCGGCGAGGGTCACGACCATGTCCCAGATCTGGCCTCGGTTGGTCAGGTCCGTCGTGCGACTGAGGATCATGAGCATCGGCGTCTGGAAAAGCAGGGCGAGCGTGAGCCCGATCGCACCGGCGACGGTCGTCGCAAGCTGGGCTATCGTGCGCAGCCTGCCCTGCAGCGGCCGCACGAACAGGATC
>CAYRUW010000010.1:0-19014 GCA_964427465.1 uncultured Diaminobutyricimonas sp. | reverse complement strand
TATCGTTCGCTCGACGAGACCGATCTGGAGAACCCGGAGGTGCGCACCTACAGCGGCCCGGAGGCGAGCCGGACGGTGACGCCCAGCTTCCCCGATCTCGTGCCGAGCAAGGCGCCCACCGGGTCGGAGATCGCGTACGCCGATGAGCCTTTCGGCTGGACCGTGACGGTCGACAATCAGGGCGGCACCGCCCGCGACGTCACAGTCGTCGACACGCTTCCAGCGAACTGGAGCTACGTAGCCGACTCGGCCGAAGTCTGGGTCGACGGAGTCTCGTACTCGCTCGAGCCTGAAATCGACACGAGCGGATCGAAAACGGTGCTGACCTGGCCCGCGGCAGGCGACGAGGCACGTTTCGCCATCGTGACCGACGATGTCGTGATCCGATACCAAGCCGAACCGTCGCTCTCGGCGCTCGTCAACCCCGGAGTCGGCGCGCTCGTGCCGCACACGAACACCGTCGAGGTGACCGGCGACGACAACTCGGGCTCTGCCCGCAACGACGACGGCGACTACGTGGGTGAGCCCGCCGAGGCCGACGCTTTCATCCACTCCGCGGATGTGACGCTCACGAAGACCACGGAGAACAATCCGGTCGCCGGCACCACGACGAACGGTGTATGGCAGATCACGGTCGCCAATGCCGGCCCCGATACCGCAGTCGGTCCGTTCACGGTGACCGATGTGCCGATTCCGATGCCGTCGGGGATCCTTGTGGCGAGCGCTTCGGGCACCGGCTGGAGCTGTGGTACGCCGAATGCCGCGGGCGAGTTCACTTGTACGCGCTCCGATTCGCTTGCCGCTGACGCTTCGTTCCCCCCGATCAACGTCGATGTGACCGTCAACCCGGACATCGCCGAGAACACGACGATCAGCAACGAGGCGAGTGTCACCGCGAAGACGCACGACCCGGACACCGCGAACAACGACGACTCGGCCACCGCCGACGTGGCCACCGAGGCCGACCTGCAGGTGGTCAAGAGCGTGGTCGGAACGGTGCAGGCCGGCGAAACCGTCACGTGGACGATCGCCGTCAGCAACCTCGGTCCGTCCACCGCTCGCGGTCCGATCACCGTGACCGACGATCTCCCGGCGACCGGCCTGAGCAATGTGCAGGTCGCCGCGGGCACCGGATGGGACTGCAGCGTTTCGGGAGACGAGATCGAGTGCGTCCACGCCGGGGACCTCTCGCTGGGGGCGGCACCGTCGATCAGCGTGAGCGCCGACCTCGCGTCTTCCTTCACGGGCGATCTCGAGAACACTGCCACGATCACGGGCTCCGGGACGACCGACCCGGTGCCCGGCAACAACAGCGACACGACCACGGACGAGGCCGACACCGACACGACGATCCAGCTCGACAAGCAACTCGTCAGCTCCGAGTTCGTGCCCGGCGAATCCGTCGTGTACGAGCTGGCCGTCACGAACACCGGTGCCGCGGATGCGCGGAACGTGCAGATCGAGGATGAGCTGCCGAGCGGCCTGACCTTCGTGTCGAGTACCTCGGTCATAGGCACTTGGACCTGTTCGGGAACCACGACCGTCGAGTGCGAGCTCACCGGGACACTGAGCGCGACAGCCGGTTCGAACGTCGCGACCGTACGGATCACGGTAGACGTCGCGAGCTCGGTGACCGGCACGGTCGACAACTCGGCGACCGCTAGCGCCGACAACGCTTCGGATGCCACCGACACGACAGGCGCCTCGACCGACGAACAAGCCGACTTCCAGATCGTGAAGACGCATCCGAGCGGGGCGGTCTACGCCGGATCGGATCTCACGTACACGATCCAGGTCACGAACCTCGGACCGTCGGACTCGCCCGGCACGATCACGATGACCGACACCGTGCCGGCGGGGATGACCCCCACCAGTGCGAGCGGCACCGGCTGGAGCTGCGACATCGACACCGATGCGAACGAAGTCGTCTGCGACCACGCGGCGGGGCTCGCCGCGGACGCGACGGCGGCCGACATTCAGATCGAGGTGGCGATCGACCCGGATGCGGGACCGGCGACCCTGACCAACCGCGCGTCGGTTTCCGGACCGCTGCCGAGCGAGGACACGTCTCAGGCGAGCACCGAGGACGACACTGTGATCACCGACCTCGCCGTCGTCACGGTCACCAAGACGCCGGTCTCCGCGACGGTCGTGGCCGGCGAGCAAGCGGAGTTCACGGTGACCGTGAGCAATGCGGGCCCGTCGACCGCCGACTCCCTGCTGCTCGCGGATGTGCTGCCCACGGGAATGACCGGGGTCTCGATCTCGGGCACGGGCTGGACGTGCGACGTCGCGCTGTTCCAGTGCACTCGCGCGACCCAGGCTCCCGGCGACACGACCTTGACCGTAGTCGCGCTCGTGGCAAGTTCGGTGCCGGACACCACGGTGCTGACCAACACGGCCGAACTCTCGTGGAGCGACAGTTCGGGCAGCCACGAGACCGACGCGACGGCCGACGTGACGATCGATGCGATCGCCGACCTCGCGCTCACCAAGAATGCGCCAGCCGAACCCGGGGTGGCTGGCTCGACCGCCACGTTCCTGATCGAGGTGGAGAACGTCGGGTCATCGGATGCCGTTGGCCCGGTCACCGTGATCGACACGCTGCCGGCCGGCATGTCGTACCTGTCCGCAGGCAGCGACTGGACGTGCACGGTGGATGCCGTCACTCCTGGTGGCCCGTACGTCGAGTGTGTGCTCGACGGTTCCGCGGGAATCGCCGCAGGCGCGTCCGCGCCCGATCTGACGCTCACGGTCGTGCTCGAGGCCGACCTCGACACACTGCCGCTCACCAACACGGCGACGGTCATGTCGGGCACCGACGACGCGGACCTCGACAACAACGAGGACGCCGCCGATCTTCCGATCGCGCAACTGGTCGACCTCTCGATCGAGAAGACTCACACCGGCCCGGTCCGCATCGGCGACCCCATGGTGTTCGACTTCGTCGTCGCGAACAGCGGGCCGTCGACCGCGACCGGGGTGTCTGTGGTCGACACTTTGCCGCCAGGGCTGACCTTCGTGAGCACCGCCGGCACCGATGCGGCGTGGTCGTGCTCGAACGCTGCGCCAGCGATAGACGGTACGACCGAGGTGACGTGCGATCTGTCTTCGCCGATCGATCCGGGCAACCAAGCACCCGCTCTGTCGATCACGGCCAGGGTCGAGTACACCGCGTATCCGTCGGTGGACAACCAGGTCACTGTTTCGTCGCCGATCGACGATGCGGACACGACGAACGATGTCGACGTCGACACTGTCGTCGTGCCGCCGATGGTCGACTTGACTATCGAGAAGGAGCACGACGGCGGCGTCGCGCGAGTGGGCAATCGCACGTCGTGGCTGATCACGGTGACCAACTTCGGTCCGACGGAGGATCCCGGTGGGTTCCAGGTCATCGACTCGCTGCCGGCGGGACTCAGCTACACCGGTTTCAGCGGCGACGACGTCACTTGCGCGGACCTCTCGGGCACGGTGACCTGTGTGTTCGACGGTCCGCTCGGGGCGTCGGATTCGCGCACGGTGACAATCGAGACCGCCGTTGGCGATCCAGCGATGCCCGAGGTCGTGAACGTCGCGAGCGTGGTGAGCCTGTTCGAAGACATCTCCACCTTGCCCGACACGGACGATGCGGCGGTCTCGGTCGAGCCGCCGATCCTGCCGGCGACTGGGACCGCGCGGATCGCATTGATGCTGCTCGCCGCGCTTGCCGCCTTGGTGCTCGGTGCGGCCTCGGTCTTGGTGGTCAGGCGACGGCGCACCGCTTGATGCTCGAGAACTAGCGATCTCGCGTGCGTTCGGCTGCCGGGCGGCAGGAACTCAGGCGGCGGTCGCCGGCAGCTCTGCGCGCAACGGCCAGTCCTGGTCTTCGAGAATGACCTGCATGCACGTGCCGGTCGTCCGGTTGACGACGATCGGCGCTAACAGGTTCACGGTCGTGCCGCCCGGTGCGGGGTTCGCGACCACGAGCACCACGGCATCTTCGGGTCGCTCGAGCTCCAGCGACTCGGCTTGTTCGTCCGAGATCTCGGGCGAGTAGTCCGGCAGGAACACGCCGGCGTCGAGCACGAACAGGCGCGTCCCGCCGCCTTGTGCATCCCGGAGCGTGTACAGTCCGGCGGCGCCGGCGACCGGGTCGAGGCTGAACGCGAGCAAGGGCTCGAGGCCCGGCGGCGGTTCGATAAAGTTCAGGTTCGCGGTCAACGCAAGAAGTCCATCAGGGTCGGTTGCAGGGTGCGGGCGGTCACGGCCAGGGCGGACTGGTAGGCGACTTCTTGCGTGCGCAGGTCCAGGATCGTCCGTGCGAGGTCCACGTCTTCGATCGCGGAACGCTGCGCCTCCAGTTCGCCGGACTGGTCCATCGTGATCTCCTCGGCTCTCTTGATTGCAGCGTGCCGGGTGCCGATGACCGCTTGCTGCTCGCGGATCGCGTCCATCCGCGCGTCGATGTCCGCGAGCCGCGCGCCCACGTTGGCCGGCGCCGGACTGGTCAGGTCGTCGATGATCCCGTCGATGAGTGCGAACACCGATTGGGTGCCCGCGACCGGGTCGTCGACTCCGAACACCGCGGCCCCGTCGGCGTCCACCCGCACTGTCGCGGTCGCGCTCACCCTGCGTTCGACGCTGCTTCCCGGCGCCCCCGTGTATGCGTACGGCGGCACCGAATCCGCGTCGAACGCGAAGCCCGCGTCCGAAGTGCCGGCGAACACTGTGCGGCCCAAGTAGCTGGTGTTGGCCTGGTTGAGCAGGTCTGACTTGATGCCCTCGAGCTCGGTTGCGATGGCCTTCTTGGCGGCGGGCGAGAGCACGCCGTCGTTGGCACCGCGCACGGTGAGGTCGCGCACCCGGTTCATGAGCGTTGTGGTCGTGGCGAGTGCGGAGTCGACGATGGTCAACCACCCCGCCCCGTCGTCGATGTTCCGCGAGTACTGTTCCACGGCGCGAAGATCGGCGCGGATCCGAAGCGAAGCAGCGGTCGCGCCCGGGTCGTCGGAGGGCCGCGCGATCGCGGATTGGCTCGACGCCTTGGTCTGCAACCGGGCGAGCTCGGCCATGTTCGCCTGCAGATTGCCTTGCGCTGAGCGGACCAGTTGCTGGTAGGTGACGCGGGATATCACCGGTTACCTCCCTACCAGTCCCGTGCGGTTGATGAGGGTGTTGAGCATCTCGTCAACCGCGGTCATCACCCGTGCGGCGCCCTGATAGGCGACCTGGTAGGTGAGCAGGTTCACGTTCTCTTCGTCGATGTCGACTGCGGAGTTCGCCAGCAGCGCGTTCGTCGCGGATTCGGATGCGACGCCCGCCAAGTGGGCCTGCTGGATCTCGGTGCTCGTGTTCACGCCGGTCCGGATGACGAACTCCGCCCAAGTGTCGTTCGGCGACCCTGCGCCGACCCCGAGTTGCGCGATCCGATCGGCGACGCTGCCGTCGTAACCGCCCATGCCCGGTTCGGCGGCGGCGATGTCGTCGAGGCCTTGCGGCACCACGCGCAACGATCTGGCCGGATCGGCCGGATCGTATTCGAAGAACAAGTGCCCCGTCGTGCCGTCTGGCAGTGCGCCGGCGGTGTGTACGTCGTTCACCGCATCCGCGAGTCTGCTTGCGAAGTCGTTGTAGGCCGTTGCCGCTTCGTGAATGCCGCCTCCGCTGCCGGCGGCTGCCGGCGCGAGCATCGACAAGGCGCCCGCGAGCTCGCCGCCGTCCATGCTGACCGTTACTTCAGCATGCGCCCATTTCAGGGCGACCGGTCCGTCTGCAGCAAGGCCGTCCATGCTCGAGGCGCCGACCAGTTCGACCGGGCGCGCAGTCCCGGCACTCACGAGCGCGTTTCCGCCGATCATGATCTCGACTGTGCCGTCGTCGGCGTGACGTACCGTGCCACCGGCGAGGCTCGCTATTTTCGCGGTGAGCAGCGAGCGCTGGTCGAGCAGTTCGTTCACTCCGTCGCCCACGACGAGCGCCTGGCGGATCGCTGCGTTGAGCTCGGCCACTTGGCCGGCTGCGAAGTTGAGCTCGTCCACGAGGCCCGCCGCCTGCTCACGCACTTGAGACCACTGAGCGTCGACTTGCTGGTACCCGCGGCGGATCTGCGACACGAGCACGCTGGCTTGTTCGAGCAGCATGCCCGCGGATGCCGGTTCGTCCGGCCGGTTCGCCATCTGCTGCCAGCCGGCCCAGAACTCCTGCAATTGCGCCGAGAGGCCGTTCTCGCCGGGCTCCTGCAGTACCGACTCGATCGAGGTCATCACTTCTGCCCGCGCCGACCAGTAGCCGGCTGCAGCGGCCGCCGAACGCACGCGCGCGTCCAGGAACACGTCGCCCATCCGGGCGATGCCGTCGACCGACACACCCTGGCCGGGACGCACGCCAGTCGAGAGGATGCCGGTGGCCAGGACGGGGCTGATCGAAGAGGTGAGCACTCGCTGCCGGGTGTAGCCCTCGGTGTTGAGGTTCGCAATGTTCTGCCCGGTCACGTCGATGCCCGCCCGTGCGGCCACGAGCGCGGTGTATGCGGTGTTGAGCCCGCTGAATGTGCTCAATGCTCCCTCACAAAGTCCGATCGACCAGCCGTGCGCCCCGGTCCGAGGGCGGCGCGCTTCCGCGCGCGTCGTAGGTTCCGGTATCCGGCCCGGTCTCGGCGATCGTCTCCTGGGTGGTGCGCAGAGCCGAGCGCAAGTACTGTTCGTTGGAGTCTCGTAGCCGACCGATCTGACCAGCGAGCTCTTGCATGGCCTGGTGGTGTGCGCGGAAGGTGTCGGACCAAGCGCCCGGCGGTGCAGCGGCGACGAGGTCACGCAGCGTGGCATCCTCGCTCGTGCCCCACTCTTTGGCCACAGCCGTGACTTCCACTGAGCGCGCGAGACCCGCGCTGCGCAAGTGCTCCATGACTTGCTCCACCTCGCGCGTGGCGTGTTGCAGCCATCTGGCGTTGCCTGTCGTCAGCAGCAGCTGCTCGACCTCCAGCTTGAACACGAGGAGCTCGAGTAGTTCCCGCTCGCGCCAGAGCAACGCGGACAGTTCGTGCGCGCCCACTTGGCCTCCGACTCGATTCGAACCTGTTGAAGAAACCCGCTGGCGTTCGCGCTCCTTCGCCCCCTCGAATCGCACTATCGGCAGAAGGTGGTGGAAGGTTAGCGGGCCATTGCCCGATCTGGCAAACGACGCGCCACTGCCACGTGCGAATCCTTCGGCGGCCGGCCCGATGCCCCCCACTATGGGGGCGCGACTTACCCCAAAAGGGGGGCGCGCAATCGCGCACCCGGCTGCAAGACTGCCATGCGGGGGCCCCCACCCATTACCCGAGAACCCGAGCAAATCGCGGCGAAGCCGTCGCGAAGTACCAGTTCGATCTCGGGGGGTCCAGCTCGTGAACCGAGCACAGCGCAATGCCTTAGTCGTCGAGAATCTTCCGCTCGTTGGGTATCTCGTATCCGACCTGACCGCACGCGCCACGCACTTGTCGCGCGAGGATCTCGCCTCAGCCGGTGCGCTCGCGCTCATCAGTGCGGCCGACGGATATGACCCGGACCACGGAGTGCCGTTCGGCGCCTTCGCCCGCAAACGCATACTCGGGGCGTTCGCGGACGAACTGCGCTCGGCCGACTGGGCTCCGCGTTCGGTGCGACGCAGGATCAAAGACACCGTCGCCGTGCAAGAGACGCTCATCGCCGCACTCGGCAGGAGGCCGACCATCGACGAGATCGCCTCTGCGCTCGGGGTGGACCGCGCCACCGCACAAGCGGGTCTCGACGACGCCGGCCGCAGCGTGACGAGTCTCGATGAGTTCACAGTCGACTCCCTGCCGGCCGACATCCCGCTGCCGGAAGAGACGTTGCTCGTTCGCGAAAGGCTGGACTACCTGAGAATGGCGGTCGCGGCGCTGCCGGAACGCACGCGTTACATCGTCGAGCAGATCTACTTCCACGACCGCTCGGTCAAAGAGCTCGCCGAAGAGCTCGGCGTCACCCACTCGGCCGTCTCGCAACGGCGATCCGAGGCGCTCCGGCTGATTCGCGATGGCCTTGCCGCGCACTATCCGGACTCGGATTCGCCGGCCCCGGAACCTGCCGGGCCGCCTGCTCGAGCGGCATACCTCGACCGGCTAGCGGCCGAGACCACTGGTATTGTCCGCGCCGTGCCGTATCCGGCGGCGTGACGAGACGACTTGCCGGCGCTAGCTAACCGCAGCGCATCGGCTGCCGATAGCTAAGGGCGTCGGCCCACGGATGGGCAGACGAAGTAACACCCACCCACACTCACGGAGGAGTCAAAATGGGTATGCAGATCAACACCAACATCGCGGCGCTCAACGCGTACCGCAACCTATCGGCGACGCAGAACGATTTGTCGAAATCGCTCGAGAAGCTCTCGAGCGGTTTGCGCATCAACCGTGCCGCCGACGACGCGGCGGGGCTGGCCATCTCGGAGGGTCTGCGTGCACAGATCAACGGCCTGACCGTTGCAGCGCGCAATGCTCAGGACGGCATCAGCCTCATCCAGACTGCGGAGGGTTCGCTCACCGAGGTCCACTCGATCCTGCAACGCTTGCGCGATCTGGCGGTGCAGGCAGGTAACGACTCGAACAGCACCGAGGCCCGGGCTGCGATCGCCGAAGAGGCCACGCAACTGGTCTCGGAGCTCGACCGCATCGCGGACTCGACCAACTTCAACGGCATCCAGCTACTGGACGGCTCCGAGGGCTCGCTGACCTTCCAGGTCGGCGCCGAGGGCTCGGCGAGCAGTCAGATCTCGGTCGACCTGACAACGGCCAACGTCAAGGACCTCGTCGCGGCACTCGACTTCGGCTCCGTCGGCGTGGAATCGGCATCCGTCGCCGGTGCGGTCGTGTCGAATACTCTCGCCGACGCCGAGTTCACCGGCTTCCAGTTCGAGCAGGATGGCACTGCTGTCAACGTGCTGACCTCGGCGACCAACACCTCGGAGCTGGTCGACGATCTCAACGCCAATGCCAACTTCGCGTTGAACTTCTCCGCCAAGATGGACGACGCCGGCAACCTCGTGATCACGTCCAAGACCGACTCGAGCACCGACATCTCGGTGTTCGCCGACACGACGGCCTCGGGCACGTTCACCGACGTGGTCGCCTCGACTCCGCTGGCGATTGTCGCCGGATTCAACTCCGCCGAGGGAGCCCAGGCTGCGATCGACCTGATCGACACCCAGATCACCTCGATCTCGACCGCACGCGCCAACCTCGGTGCAGTGCAGAACCGGTTCGAGAGCGCGATCAACAGCCTCAACGTGTCGAAGGAGAACCTCTCGGCCGCCGAATCGCGGATCCGCGACACGGACATGGCTGCAGAGATGGTCAACTACACCCGCGCCAACATCCTGGCGCAAGCCGGCACGGCGATGCTCGCGCAAGCGAACACGTCGAACCAGAGCGTGCTGCAGCTGCTGAGCTGATCGAAGCCCCCGGACAGTATCCGGTAGCTGCAGTGCGGGACGCCGGACGGCGGCCGGTGGGCGAACTGGACCGCGCCCCCGACCGCCGTCAGGCGTTCGCAGCGGCAAAGCACAGGTGAGGAGGAATCCGTGTCAATCGGCATAGACGGGCTGGCCAGCGGTCTCGACACCACGGCTTTGATCAACTCGCTCATGCAACTGGAAGCGATTCCGCAACACCGGCTCAAGAACAAAGTCTCTGCCGGCAAGGCATTCGTCGCGGCATTGCAGAGCCTCAACTCGAAGGTCGCAGTGCTCGGCGAAAAGGCAGGGCGCGTGGCCAAGCCGGATGCGTTCGCCGTGTTCCGCGCAACGAGCGACGCCGGATCGGTAACCGCGACCGCCGGTGGTTCCGCGAGCGCAGGGCGGCTCGAGTTCACAGTGGACCGCCTTGCGCAGCGCCAGGTGGTCGTCACCGCGAAAATGCAGGTCTGGCCATCGAACCCACCCGTGCTCACTTTCGTCGACGCGAACGGAATCCACACCGAGATCGCGGCCGATAGCGACTCGCTCGACGACGTCGTACAAGCCGTCAACGACTCCGGAGCGGGGGTCACCGCGATGAAAGTAGCCTCCGGCACCGACCAGGTCACCGGGGAGCCCATGTATCGCCTGCAATTGACCGCTGCGGAGAGCGGAGCCGCATCGGCGTTCTCGGCCTATCTGGGCACGAGTGCCGAAGTCACGGCCGGCACCGCGAGCGACCTGCTCGCGTCGGGGGCGACCCTCGTGCGGTCGGCGCAGGATGCGCAAGTGACCATATGGGCGGGAAGCGCCGCGGCCCAGACGCTCACCTCGGCCAGCGACACCTTCACAGACCTGATGCCAGGAGTGGACGTGACGGTCACCGAGACCTCGACCACCCCGGTGAGCGTGACGATCGCGCGTGACGACGCCAGGATCGGCCAGCTGGCCGGGGAGCTCGCGACTGCGCTCGACTCGGTGCTCTCCTACATCCGGGCGGCCACCTCGGTGGACACCGCTTCGAGCGCCACTGGCGGTCAAGTCGAAGGCAGTGTGTTCACGGGCGACAACATGGTCCGGAACCTGAACCAGCAGATCGTCTCCGCTGCGGTCGCACCGGTCGCCGGCCGCTCGCCCGCAGAAATCGGCATCGGCATCACCCGCGACGGCACGATCGAGTTCGATGACGACAAGTTCCAGCAGGTCCTGATCCAGGAGCCCGAGTTCGCCCAGAGCGCGCTGCGCGAACTCGCCGGCCGCATCGCCGCCGTCGCAACCGAGGCATCCGACAAGCACCAGGGGACCATCACCGCACGGATCGCCGGGCAAGAGACGCTCATCGACACCTTGAGCGACCAGGTCGTCGAATGGGATCGGCGCCTAGAGCTTCGAAGGGCGGGCCTGGAACGAACCTATGCCGCACTCGAGGTGCAATTGAGCTCCCTCCAAGCCCAATCGGCATGGCTGAGCTCGCAAATCGAATCGATCCCCACGCGGGAGCGGGCATGAACGCACAAACCGCTGCACGCGCCCGGTACCACCGAGACGCGATTCTCTCCGCGAGTCCGGCACGGCTCGTCGTGATGCTCTACGACCGGCTGTTGCTCGACCTCGCCCGAGCCGAGTCCGCACAAGAGGCAGGCCATTGGCCGGTGGCGAGCGAGAACCTGCTGCATGCGCAAGCGATCGTGACCGAGCTCACTGCGGCGCTGGACCGGGACTCGTGGGACGGCGCGGACGGACTGCTCGCGATCTACAACTACGTCTCAAGCGCCCTCGTCGGGGCGAACATCCACCGCGATCCGAACCGGACCCGGGAATGCATCGCGCTGCTCGAACCGCTACGCGAAGCATGGCACCGAAGTGCGGCGGGCCAGGCGACGGCCGACGCACCAAGCGGTCGGCCCATCCCCGGCGAGAACGTGCCGGTCCCGGCGGGGCCTACGGCGACAGGAGTGCTCGGTGTCGGTTGACGATCGCGAAGGCTGGCTCGCCGCGCTCGAAGAAATGGAAGAGCAAGTGCTGCGAGTGGAGCGCGGCGAGGACGTGCCCGCGTGGCAGCGGCCGGCGGGCGTCGGCCCCCTGCCACCCGAGTTCGAGCAGCGGGCGAGACTGCTGCTCGAGCGCCAGCGCACCGCCGCCGACCGCTTGCGGGAGCGCCTGCACGAAACCGCCCAGCACCTCAGCGCGGTGCGCTCGGTGCCGGCCGCCCGCGCCGCGAAGGCGCTCTACCTCGACGTGAGCGGTTGACGCGAAGCCCCAGCTAACGTTTTCCGGGAACCAGCCGAGTGTAGGTATCGAGCACGGATCGCTCACCGATTAGGCCACGGATCGGCCGCCCAGCTCTCGTTACCACAAGTGGGGGAGTCGTGTTCGATTCCGTGACGGCGAACGCGCTTTCGAGCGCCCTGGACGCGCTCGCACTGCGGCAGCGCGTGATCGCCGACAACATCGCAAACGTCAACACCCCGGGCTTTCACGCCCGCAGGGTCATGTTCGAAAACGCACTCGCGCGCTCGGTCGCCGACGGGGAAGGCGTTGTCGCCGCCACCACCGCGACTTCGCTCGAACCGACCAGGCTCGACGGCAACAACGTCAACCTCGACACCGAAGTCGTCTCGAACATCGACACCGTGTTGCGCTATCAATTCGCGGCGCGTGCTGCGGATGGGCAATTCAATTCGATCCGCGCAGCAATGAGGACGAGCTGATGTTCGATGCGATCGGAATCGCGGGATCCGGGCTCGCAGTCCACCGCAAATGGCTGGATGCGGTCGCCGACAACCTCTCGAACATGAACAACGCCACGAGCACGGACGAGGCCGCCTTCCAAGCCCGGTACATCGTCGCGCAAGAGAGCGAAGGCGTGAGCGGAGTGCACGTCGCGGGCGCCGCGTTCGGCGATCCTGAAGGCCGGCTCGTCTACGAACCCGGGCATCCGCTCGCCGACGAAAACGGCATGGTGCGGTATCCCGACATCGACCTGGCCGCGCAGATGAGCCAATTGATCATGGCGCAGCGGGGCTATCAGGCCAACACCGCCGTAATCGACCGTGCCCGCGAGACCTACCTCGCGGCGTTGCAGATCGGCAGGTCGGCGTGACCTTTGCGATCGGGCCCATCGCATCCGGTATGCCTGGGCAATTGCCGCGCCCAGCCGCGGTGCCCGCCACGGATGGCAGCGGCTTCGCGGCAGAACTCACCGGCGTCGTCGACGAACTGCAGCGCCTTCAGTCGACGTCGAACGAACTCGCGATCAAGGCGGTGACCGGTGAGCTCACCGACATCCACGAGGCGACCCTCGCTGCGACGCGAGCGCAAGTGACTCTCGAACTCGTCGCGGCAGTGCGGAACAAGGGCGTCGCGGCATTCAACGAGATCATGCGGATGCAGGCCTGATGCCCGCCCAGGTGACCTCGCTGTTCAAACGGCTGACGACAGCTGTCGGTGAATTCTCTCTCGCCCAGCGCACGCTCGCGATCATCGGCGTCGCAGTGCTCGTACTCGGCGTCGCGGCATTCGGCACGTGGATCGCGCGGCCCGCATACACCCCGCTGTTCACGGGATTGAGCGGCCAGGATGCCAGCGCCGTGGTAGAGCAACTGCGCACCGACGGAGTGTCATACGAACTCGCCGACGGGGGCGCGACGATCCTCGTGCCACAAGAAAGCGTGTATGACCAGCGGCTCAAAGCCGCCGCCGCAGGTCTGCCCTCCGCCGACACGGGCGGATACGCGCTGCTCGACCAGATGGGCGTCACCTCCTCCGAATTCCAGCAATCGGTCGCCTACAAGCGAGCGCTCGAAGGCGAACTCGCCGCGACGATCGCCGCGATGAACGGCGTGCGCAACGCATCCGTTCGCCTGGCCATCCCAGAAGAGACCGTGTTCGTCTCCGAGCGCCAGGACCCGACTGCTTCGGTGTTCGTGCAGACCCAGAACGGTGCGAGCCTCACGAGCGACCAGGTGCAAGCGATCGTGCACCTGACTTCCGCGTCGATCGAAGGCATGGAACCGAACGCCGTCGCCGTGATCGACGCCGACGGCAAAGTGCTCTCGGCGGTGGGCGGCGGCGTTGCCGGCGGTCCCCAGCAGCAGGCATCCGACTACGAGGCGCGCGTGCAATTGGCCGTTCAGAGCATGCTCGACCAGGTCGTGGGCCGCGGCAACTCGAGCGTCGTCGTCGCAGCCGAAGTCAGCAACCAGACCACCGAGCGTCTCGAAGAGAGCTATACGACGCCCGAAGGCGGGCCGGCACTCAGCGAGACGTCGACGAGTGAGAGCTACCAGGGAACCGGCGGCGGAGTATCCGGCGTGCTCGGCCCGGACAACATAGCGGTTCCCGCCGGCGAGGGCGGCGAAGGCACCTTCAGCTCCGAAACGAGCACCCGCAACAACGCCGTGAACAAAGTCACCGAATCCGTCGTCATTCCCGCGGGCTCGGTCGATCGGCAGACCGTTTCCGTCGCACTCGACCGCGAGGCGGCAGCGGGTATCGACTTAGCCGGGCTCAAAGAACTCGTGGCCGTAGCAGCGGGCATCGACCCGGAACGCGGCGATGCGATCGCGGTCGAGGTGCTACCGTTCACCAACGGTGCCGCCGCGCAAGCAGCGGCCGCACTCCAGGCGGCCGAAGAGGCCGCAGCGGCCGAGCGCACTGCGGCGATAGTGACTGCCGCGATCGTCGCCGCCGCGATCGCGCTGCCGCTCATGCTCGCTCTCGTGCTCTGGTTCCGGCGCTCGCGCCGGCACAGCGAGCCCGTGGATCTCGGTGACCTGCAGTCGATGAAGCAAGCCGAGCTCAAATCTGCGGCACCGACGGTCTCCATGCCCGCAGCAGCGCCATCTCCGCCGGCCGGCGACATCGGCGCGACCGACGTCGATCGGCGCCGGGCCGAAATCGGCGCGCTGGCCCAGCAGGATCCGGTACGCACCGCCGAGTACTTGCGCGGTCTCATGGACGATAGGGCCAACCGTTGAGCGAGGCGAAGACCACCCTCACGGGCACCCAGAAGGCCGCGATCGTGCTCATGAGCATGAACCATGAGAGTGCGGCCGAAGTGATGAAACGGTTCACCGAATCCGAGGCCGAGCAGATCGCAGCCGAAATCGTGCGGTTGCGCCGGATCGATCCGGCCACCGCCGACTCGGCGCTAGCCGAGTTCCACGAAATGACAATCAAGGGCGGTATCTCGCGTGGCGGTCGCGAAGCCGCGATCGGTTTGCTCGAAGCGTCCTTCGGCACAGAGCGGGCGGCGGGGGTGCTCAGTCGTATAACCTCGGCATCCGGCGGCCGGTCGTTCGAGTTCCTGGACAACGCCGAACCCGGCCAGATCCTCACCCTGCTCGACGGCGAGCTGCCGCAGACCGTGGCCCTGGTCCTCGCGCACTTGCGGGCCGATCGAGCATCCGCGGTGCTCACGGGCCTGCCCGACCCGTTGCGCACGGACGTCGCGCAAGCGATCGCGACGATGGGCACCCCGGCACCCGAGGCGGTCGAGATCGTCGCCGACGCGCTCCGGATCAGGGCCGGGGCGGTCGTGGCGACGCGCGACCAGCTCGAAGTGATCGGAGGCGTGCAGCCGCTCGTCGAAATCATCAACAGGGCCGACGTGAACACCGAACGTGCATTGCTCGATGGGCTCGAAGCGCGCGACCCCGACCTGGCCGAAGAAGTGCGCTCGCGAATGCTGACCTTCGCCGACATCGTCAAGTTTGAGCGCCGCGAGGTGCAGCAAGTGCTGCGCGGAATCGACCCGAGCGTGCTCGCGGTGGCGATGAAAGGCTCGGGCCCTCAAGTCGTCGAGACGATTCGCGAGAACCTCTCCGAACGCAACCGGGAAGCCCTGGACGACGAGGTTGCCGCGCTCGGGCCGATGCGGATGTCGCAAGTGCAAGAAGCGCGGGCCGAGATCGTGCGCTCGATCCGGCGCCTCGAAGCGGAGGGCGTGATCACCCTGCAACGCGGCGACGAGGAGGAGTATGTCTACTGACACGACCTTCTCGCCACTGCCGTTCCCGCAATTGCGACCGGACGCGCGGGAGCGCTTCGACGCGCGCGCTCGCGCGCAAGGTCACGCCGCGGGCTTCAGCGCCGGGCTGCGCGAAGCGGCCGCCGAGACTGAGGCGCTCCGGGCTCGCCTGATCGCAGAGCACGAACTTGAGCTACAGCGGCAGGCCGAGCAGACCGCGGCAGCGACTGCGGCGCTCGAGACCGCCGCCGCAGCACTGCGCGCCGGCGCCCTACCGGTGCTCGCCGAGTCACAGCAAGTGCTCGCTGCCGCTGCGATCGAACTCGCCGAGGCCGTAATCGGACGCGAGCTCGCGACGACAGCAGACAGCGCGCGCTCCGCTTTGCATCGTGCCCTCGGCGACGCAGACGCGGTACCGGCGTTGCGCGTGCGGATGAGCCCAGCCGATCTCCATGCGATCGACGAGCGCACGAGATCGAGCATCGGGGTCGACCTCGTTGCAGACTCGCAGCTCGGGCGCGGAGACGCCATCGCCGAGCTGCCCGACGGCTACCTCGACGCTCGCATCGGCACTGCGCTCGCCCGTGCACGCGAAGCATTGCTGGACGGTGACCGATGACGACCACGTGGCGGCCGAACGGCCAGCGATACGCCGCGGCGCTCGCCGCGGCACGTCCCGAACGCGTGGGCGTCGTCTCCTCGGTAGTGGGCCTCTCGGCCGAACTGAGCGGTCTCGACTGCGCGATCGGAGACCTGGTGCGGATCGGCGAGAGCCCTGGCGTGGACGCGGAGGTTGTCGCCACGACCCGCGATCGGGTCCGCTGCATGCCCCTGGGCAGCATGACCGGCATTCGTGCCGGAGCACCGGCACGCAATCGGGGAGCCTCGCTCCTGGTCCCGGCGGGGCCCGGCTTGTTCGGTCGCGTGCTCGACGGACAGGGCCGCCCAGTCGACGGCAAAGGGCGATTGCACGCCGATGAGTTCGTGCCGTTGGACCACGAGACGCCGCCCGCGATGCGGCGGGCCCGGATCGACACTCCGTTGCGCCTGGGCGTTCGCGTGCTAGACACCCTCACGAGCGTCGGCCGGGGTCAGCGCATGGGCCTGTTCGCCGGATCCGGCGTGGGCAAGTCTTCGCTGCTGTCGATGATCGCGCGTGGCACGGAAGCCGAGGTCTCGGTGATCGCACTGGTCGGCGAGCGGGGCCGGGAGGTGCGCGAGTTCCTCGAAGAGGACCTCGGCCCGGAAGGGCTCGCCCGGTCAATCGTCGTCGTGTCGACTTCCGACGAGCCCGCAATGATGCGAATGCGCGCGGCGTTCGTGGCGACGCGGATCGCGGAGTGGTTCCGCGACCGGGGTTCGCACGTCATGCTCATGATGGACTCGCTCACGCGAGTCGCGATGGCCCAGCGCGAGATCGGGCTGTCGGTGGGCGAACCGCCGGCGACGCGCGGCTATCCGCCCTCGACGTTCTCGTTGCTGGCGCAGCTCCTCGAGCGCGCAGGCAACGGCGAATCCGGGTCGGTCACGGGCATCTACACGGTGCTCGTCGACGGCGACGACCACAACGAGCCGATCGCGGACTCGGCGAGGTCGATGCTCGACGGGCATGTCGTGCTCGATCGCCGGCTCGCCGTCGCCGGACACTTCCCGGCGGTGGATCCGATCGCATCGGTGTCGCGAGTCGCCTCCAGGGTGACCCCGCCCGAACGTCTGAGCCTGGCCACGAGGCTGCGGTCCGTTCTCGCCGCGCGCAAGTCGGCTGCTGACCTGATCGACATCGGCGCGTACCAGAGCGGCAGCAACCCGAAAGTGGACGCCGCGCTCGAACACGAGCAGGCGATCGACGCGTTCCTGCAACAGCGGATCGATGAGCCGAGCACTGCGGATTCGGCTTGGGACGCTCTGGCCAGACTCGGTGCGGAACTGGGGGTGCAGTGATGGCGGCAGCTTTTCCCCTCGCGGGCCTGCTCAGGGTGCGCCGGATACAACAGGAGCGCGCGGCCAGCGAACTCGCGGTGGCGAACGCCCGATTGCGGGAACACACCGTGCGGCAAGTGCGCGCGCGCGACGAACTCGGCGCGACCATGAGCGAAGTCTCCGACACCTCAAGCATGCACGCGGTCGCCGCCGCTCGTGCCACCGCCGGCGGTCTGCTCGGCGACCTCGAGTCGCTGCGCGTGCTCAGCGAGGAGGAGGCGGACCGGTCACGCCAGCAGTACACGGATGCTCGCACCCGTTCCCGGGGGCTGGAGAAGCTCGAAGACCGGCATTTCGACGCCCAGAACGCGCGCGAGCTGCACGCGCAGCAGCTCGCGCTCGACGAGCTCGCGTCGATCCGGTGGCACAAGAAGACAGAGGGGGGAACATGAGCGTCGTCGAAGTCGTCGCCCGGGTGCAGCAGATCGAGTCGAGGCTCGATCGCATGGCTGCCGCGCCGGGCGAGGGCGCTGTGCCGGTGGAAGACGCCATCGGTAATGAGGCTCGCTTCCGGCACGTGCTATCGACCGTGCTCGGTGAGGGCTGGGCGGTCGCGCCGGGCACCGCGACGGGGCAGGACGTGGCGGCGGCAGCGCGCCGGTACGAAGGCGTGCCGTACGTGTTCGGCGGCGAAGACAGCACGGGCATGGACTGCTCGGGACTCGTGCAACGCGTGCTCGCGGACCTCGGCATCGCGGCGCCTCGGCTCGTCTCGGGTCAGGCGGATCTCGGCACCGAGGTGCCGTCGCTCGACCAGGCTCTACCCGGCGACCTGATCGTCACGCGCGGCGAAGGGCACATCGCCATCTATCTCGGCGACGGCAAGATAATCCACGCGCCCAAACCGGGCCGCAACGTCGAGATCGTCGATGCGTACATGACTGACGCCACGATCGACACCATCCGGCGCGTGGTTCCCGCCGCACCGCATCCGGCAATGCAGTCCGTTCAGGCAATTCTCGCGACCTTCGCGAACTCGGGCGGGCCGCCACTCTCGTTCGGCGGAGCCCTCGCCGGGATGCCCGCGCTCACAGCCTCGACGGCATCCGCCCTGCACGCGGATGCGGTGGCGCTTTCCGCGTTCTCGGAAGCTCATGCGACCTCCGATTCGCTCGCAAGCGGCGACAAACAGGGGCTTGCCGCAGCGACGAATCCCGTGCAAGCCGCGCATGCCGCTCGGGCCGTGGCCGCGCAACCACCGCCGGTTCCGCTCAACGCGCAAGTGGCGCAGCCGATCTTCTCCCTGGCCACCGCGAAACCGGGCGAGCACGTGCTCACGATCAACGTCGCGCCCGAGAACCTGGGGCCGGTGACGGTGCGTGCGCATGTCACATCCGAACACGTGAGGCTCGAGCTTTTCGCGCCCAGCGACGCCGGCCGGGAGGCGTTGCGAGCGATCCTGCCCGACTTGCGTCGCGACTTGGCCGGCGGCGGCATGAACGCGCAACTCGACGTGTCGTCGCAGAACCAGCCCGATGACGCATCCGGTCGCAGGGAGCGCGCGGAGGGGGGGGAACTGGCCGATCGCGGGGACGGCGGCGGGGCAGGTCGGCTCGAACAGGCAGCGTCCCAGCCTGCAATCGTTGCCGGCCGCGAGCGGCAGGCTGGCCCCGACGATCGCGTTGGCGCCGAGG
>CAYRUW010000009.1:0-19406 GCA_964427465.1 uncultured Diaminobutyricimonas sp. | reverse complement strand
GACCATCTTGATCGGTCATTCAGAGTTTCGCCACGATCAACTTCTTGCGCCGACGCGATCCCGACAAGCCGTTCTTCTTGTTCGTGGGTCACTTCGCTACGCACAGTCCGTGGACCGGGCACCCCGAGCGGCTCGTGCAGCAGTACCGCGAATGCGACTTCGACGACATCCCCGACGACACCATGTACCGGTATGGCAGGCCGACCGCCGAAGCGCTCTATGCCACTCGCACCGACCGGCGTGAGGCGCTCGCGCAGTACTACGCCTCGGCGAGCGTCATCGACGAACAGGTCGGCCGGATCGTCGACGAACTCGACGCGCAAGGCCTGCGCGAGCAGACCATGATCGCGTACACGTCCGACCACGGCATCAACGCGAGCCATCACGGGCTCTGGGGCAAAGGCAATGCCACCTATCCGTACAACATGCTCGAAGAGTCGATCCGCATCCCGCTCATCGTGAACGCCCCCGGCAGCGTGCTGCCCGGGCAGCGTCGGAGCGAACCGGCCACGCTGTGCGACCTGCACGAGACGGTCCTCGACTACGCCGGAATCGGCACGACCGACGACGAACGCGCTCGACTCAAACCGCCCGGGCGTTCCCTCGTGCCGCTGTGTCGCGCCCAAGCCGTTCCGGACTGGCCGGACGCGGTGTTCGGCGAATACGGCGACCTGCGGATGATCCGCACACCCGGATACAAACTGGTCCGGCGTTACCGTGGCGAGAGACGCGGTGAGCTGTACGACCTCGAAGCCGACCCCCGCGAGACCACGAACGTGATCGACGACCCTGGGTACGCCGACGTCGAGGCGGCGCTCGACGCCCGGCTCGAGAAGTTCTTCGCCGAGTACTCCGAACCCGAGGCGTCCGGGCTGCGGGTCGCCGAGCTGCCTCGGCACAACCGGGACGAGGACTGGCGAGAAGACGGGGTGTCCAGGCTCGTCGCATCCGCCGATTGGATCACGCTCACGAGCCAGGAAGGTGACAAGTGATGTGGCCTGTGCTGCTCGAAGTGTTCGGCTGGGTCGGGTCCGGACTCGTGGTCCTTTCCCTCGCTCAGTCGAACGCGCTGCGTCTGCACGTGCTGAACGTGATCGCGTGCGGGATGCTCGTGGCGTACAACGCCGTTCTGTCCGTGTACCCGATGGTGGGTCTGAACGTGGCATTGTGCGCGGTGAACTCCTGGCGCATCTGGGTGATACTGCGCGAGCGCCGGCGAGCGCGAGCGACGACGGGAGCCGGCCATGCCGAGTGAAGACCGCCCGAACATTCTCTGGCTGCTGAGCGATCAGCACCGCGCCGACTCGATCGGAGTCGCCGACGGCGTCGTGCAGAGTCCCAACCTCGACGCGCTCGCTGCCGAAGGCACGAGGTTCGACGCCGCCTATTGTCAAGGCCCGCTGTGCGTGCCCGCCCGGGCCTCGCTGCTCACCCAGCGGTATGTGGCCGAGCACGGCGTGGAGGACAACACCTGGCGGGGCGGTCGGGAAGGCCTGCCGACGACGGTGCAGAGCATCCGGGACGCCGGATACCACACGAGTGCGATCGGCAAGATGCATTTGTACAAGTACCCGCCGGATGTGGCAGACGGCGAGCCGATCATGCGCGAGCACGGTTTCGTCGAGGTGGACGAGATGCTCGGCAAGTACGGCAACGCCTTCGGCCGGTCGCCGTACACCGACTACCTTGCCGAGCAGGGTCACCTCGACGCGTACCGGGAGTTTTTGACCGAGCGCAACCCGCACAGCCGGCCGGGGCTGTCGGGTGCGGGCCTCGTCGGCAAACCGCACTGGGTCACCGACCCCGCGCCCATGCCCGAGGAGAGCCACCCGGATCGCTGGCTCGGCGAGCGCGCGGCGAACTGGATCCGCGGCTACTCGCGGAAACAGCCGTTCTTTCTCTGGGTCGGGTTCCCCGGACCGCATGACCCGTGGGATGCGCCGCAGAGCTACGTCGACAGGTACCGGGACGCCGACATCCCCATGCCGGCGAGCACTTCGCCGCCTGAGATCGGATCCGGACGGTTCGGCGAACTCGTCGCATCCGTCGCCGACTATTGCAGCAGCGCGAGCCAGGGGCTCGAGACGATTCGCACTGTGCGCAAGCACTATTACGCGAGCGTGAGCATGATCGACGACGCGATTGGCAGCATCTTCGACGCGCTCAAGGCGCGCGGGCTGTGGGAGAACACGTGGATCGTCTACTCGAGCGATCACGGCGAGATGCTAGGCGAGCACGGATTGTTCACGAAAACGCTGTTCTACGAGCCGTCGGTGCGCGTGCCGTTGATCGTGCGCGCGCCGGGCGGCGGGCATCCGCGCACGTTCGACGGGATGGTGCAGCACGTCGACCTGTCGGCGACGCTGTGCGACATCGCCGGAGGCGAGCCAGTGCCCGACAGCGACGGACGCTCGTTCGCGAAGGTGCTCGAGGGGAGCGATCGGTGGCAGCGGCCGGTCGTGCGCAGCGAGTGCGAAGGGTTCGGAATGTGGCGCACCGAGCGCTACAAGATCGTCGTCGATGAGCGCAGCATGGAGCCGGTGCAGTTGTTCGACCTCGTCGACGATCCGCTTGAAGACACGAACCTCGTCTCGGAGCCGGCCGCGGCCGAGGTGGTGCGCTCGCTCATGGACGAGTTCGTGCAGCCCGACCTCGAGCGAGCATTCATCCGCGCGCGCTGACCGTTCGGAAACCGGCGTTCGCCATCGACGAGTCGGGCGTGTTCGACGAGCGAGCGGCGTTCCGGTACCGGTTGCAGTACGAGTCGTGGCACAAGAACGAGCCGCCTCGTAGTACACGGCCGGAGCCCGAGTCGGGACCGCGCGGGTCGCTGCTAGGCGAGTTCTCGTAGTACGTCGGCGAGAACCAGTCGGCGCACCACTCCCACACGTTGCCGACCGGTTGCCAGAGCCCGAAGCCGTTCGGCTCGAAACTGCGAACCGGCGCAGTCGTCAGCCAGCCGTCTTCGAGCGTGTTCTCTTGCGGGAATGTGCCCTGCCAGATGTTGCATCGCCAGTTTTCGCCGTCCATGAGTTCGTCGCCCCACGGATAGGTCTTCGCCTCGTGCCCGCCGCGCGCGGCACGCTCCCACTCCGCTTCGGTCGGCAGCCGGCGCTCGGCCCACCGGCAGTACTCGACGGCGTCGTTCCAGCTCACATGCACGACCGGGTGGTCGCCTAGTCCTTCGATCGAGGAGTTGCGTCCGCGCGGATGCGACCAATCGGCGCCGCGCACCCCGAGCCACCACGGGGTCGCCGGCGGACGGCCGAGGATGTCGGTTTCGGGCGCTTCGAGTGCCAAGTGGAACACAGCCGAGAAGCCGAAGGTCTCGGCCTCGGTGCGGTACCCGGTCGCCCGGACGAACTCGGCGAACTGGTCGTTCGTGACACTCGTCGCATCGATGCTGAACTCGGGCACGAAGACTTCGTGCACAGGAGTCTCGCCGTCTCCGCGGTTGCCGTTGCCGGTCGAGTCCCCCATCAGAAACCCGCCGGCCGGGATCACGGCTTGCTCGATCGTGTGGGTCACCCGAACCATTATCCCCGCCGTGAGCCCAGGCTCAGCCAAGCACCGACGCGATGCCCGATCCGCATGCGAGCAGAGTGACCAGCGCTGTGAGCAGCATCGCCCAGTTCGGCGGGGCGGTCGGCGCGCGACCGGAGGAGAGTTCGTGGCGGCGCCAGGCGCCATATGACACTGTGGCGGCAGCGGCCACGAGCAGCGTCGCCGCGACGAGGATGTACGAGAGCTGACCCGATGAGATACCGGTGCGCATCGCGAGCAGCGCGTTGACCGAGATGAGCAACGCGGTGCGGTTCCATGACAGGGATGTGCGCTCGGGTTGCAGACCGGGGTCGCGGGGGAACGGTTCGGCGGTCACTGCTCAGAGCACGATCAGCACGGCGATCGCGGCCGCTATGCCGAGTACCGCGGCGGCGAGGATCGGGATCGCGAGCGTGCCCGGCAGCCGGCGTGCGTGGCGCATGGCGATCTCGTTGGCACGCCAGCGCACATAGGCGAGCACCGACAGCACCGCGGATAGGGCACCGAGGCCCACGGCGAGAGCGACGACGGCGACATCCGGGCCGAGGCTCGTGGCCAGCTGATCCAGCAGCACGCCCCCTGCGAGCAATGCGAGCGCGGTGCGGATCCAGGCGAGGAAGGTCCGTTCGTTCGCGAGCGAGAACCGGTAGTCCGGTTCCTCACCTTGCCGGCGCCACTTCGGTTCGCGCATCGATCACCTTTCAAGTACGGCTCGCGTTGCTCGCCTCACGCCGAGGCGAGGCGCCGGATTCCGGCGGGCACTCCCGTGGACGTGCGCAGCACGATGCACGCGAACGCCACGAACACGGCCCATCCTCCAGGGCCCGGGAGCCTGCCCTGGCCTAGGGCGTGAGCGAATACGGTCACGAGCAGGAGTATCGGCAGCAGCAGGCCGGCGTCGAGCCGGTCGCTGGTCAGGGCCGTGTGCGCCCAGCGCGCAGCGACCACGACTAGGGCGACGAACAGCATGGCGAGTAGTACCAGACCGACGGTGCCGCCCGGGACGGTCAGCGACGCCAGGTTCCAGGGCTGCTCGGTGCCCCCCAGGGCGATCGCCGTGACCGCTGCGCCGAGAACCGCCATGACGCCCGCAGCGAACCACGCCAGAGCGCTACCGCGCTCGCGCCGCTTCAAGAGCACGAATCCGCGAATCGCAGCGAGCGCCGCGATGGCGATGAGCGCCGCGCCGGCCGCCGGAAGCGCCGCCGGAGACCAGTGCAGCAGGAGCATGGCCACTGCGGGCAGCAACCACAGCAAGTGCGCTAGGTGCCGGCCTCCCGGCCATGCCGCGGCGACGACCAGGACGATTGCCAGCAGCGGCACGGTCGCCTCGGGCAGGGGGGCGACGAGCAGCGCGAGGACCACGACGACGTTGACCGCCAGGCCGAGCGCTCGTGCGAGTTCTGGCCAGCGCAAGGTCACGGCGAGCGCGGCCGCGCAGAGCGATGCGAGCCAGGGCATAGCGATGGCGAACCAGTCGGCGGATGTGTCCCCGAATCGCGAAAGCGTGATCCAGACCAGGCACGCGGCCGTCAGAGCGAAAGGCAACGCGCGGATGAGGGGCGTGCGCGTACGGGCGGCGGGATCGTGCGCGGCCACGCGCTGCGGCGACGACCAGCGGTACCAGACCAGCCAGCGCACGAGGAACACGACCCACACCGCGCTCAGCGCGATCGCAATCGCGAGGTACCATCCTTCGCTCAGCGCGGCGACTATCGCGTGCTCAGCGAAGAACACGAAGAACGTGACCACGGCGAACCCGACGAACATTGATCGCGTGGCCATGCTCTAAAGCCTAAAGCCTTCACGTTCGTGGACGCCCAAGACTACGGTCCGCTAGCTCCTCAATGTCGTCGCCCTTCAGATGTGGCAAGTGCCCACCCAAGCGGCTGCCGCCGTCCCACGAACTAGAGACGACGGCAGCCATCTGATGTGGTAGCGGTTACTGCACCCGCCAGGACGACGCGGCGTCGTTCATGACTCCAAGCGAAGACGCGCTGCTTTGGTATCCGACCATTGCTCCGCCGTAGTTGATGTGCTCGAACACCGCGGTGATACAGCCCGCAAAACTCTTGAAGGACGAGGCGCGATCGTTCCAGCCGAGCGGACCCAACTGCGTATATCCGTACGCCGTTGTCACGCAGTCCGCGTTGTTGTAAGACATGACGAAGCTGTCGCCGTCGTAATCCACGTCTTCGTAGAGGATGCTGATGACGATCTGCGCGAACGGCGTGTTGACGCCTTGAGCGGCAATGCTGCGTTCGCTCGAGCTGACGGCGATCCCGCCTATAACCGTGTCTGCAGGGACGATCAGCTTGGTGCCGGCCTGCTCGGCAACTGCCAGCAGGAGGTACTCGCCCTCTTCGACACATACGCTCTTTCCGGTGTCGCCGCCGATCCAACAGGAATGGGATGCTTCGTTGGTGATCGGCACCGCACTAGCCGCTGTGACAGGGACGATAGCGAGTGGTACGGCCATAGCGAGGCCGGCGAGTGAGCCTGCGAAAAATCGTTGTCTTCTCATGGTTTATTCGCCTTCTGCGCGCGGCGAGGTGACGCGCCTTGCATCCAGGCAACGCCCGTCATGAGCGAGTGTCAATTGTCCGTAGTGCGACACGCTGGGACCGAAGCTGATATGAGACGAATTCGTAGCTTGGAGACATATGCGTTGGCCGCTCGAGCATCTGGCGAATCAGCGGTGTAATCCACGGGTTTGAGAGTGGCAAGCCAAGGTCGAACACTACCTAGTTGAGGGAGCTTTCGAGTGGAGGCGAAATGGTGGTGGGAGGAAGTTCGGGCATGACCCGCGACCTCGTCGATGACCGGGCCGAGTTCGAGCGCCTGCAACGCGGGGATAGCGATGCCCTGGCGATCTTGTATCGCCGTCACCGCCGCCCGGTTTACCTTGCAGCGCTTTCTGTTCTGCGGTCGCGGTCAGATGCCGAGGAGGTCCTCCAAGACGCTTTCGTGACCATGTGGCGACGACGCGGTTCGATCACGCTAGCGGCCGAGACGGCTCTTCCGTGGCTGCTGACCACGGCTCGCTATCTGGCGTTGAATCGTCTCCGTGCGATCGCCCGTCGCAGGACGGACTCACTCGAGGTGGCTGCCGAGCCGGAGGCGGCCGCGCGCTCGCCACTCGGGGAGGCGCTGGCGAGCGAGTTGCGCGCTGAACTTCAAGGGGCGATCGCGCAACTATCCAAGATCGATCAGGCGATCGTCACTCTATGCCTGGTCGAAGACCTCAGCTACAAGCAGGCGGCGCACCGGCTCGGGGTGACACAAGCGGCCGTGCGGAACCGGCTGTCCCGACTCCGGGCTCATCTTCGGGTGAGCTTGGGAACCCGAAGCGAGAGGAACTACGGACATGATGGATGAAGTGCCGACCGAAGTCGAGTTCGATGAAATGGAACGTGCCATCTTGCGCCGGTCCAGGCTTGCAGACCGCCAACGGCGCCGGCGCAATGTTGGGATCGTTGCGTCCGTGGCTGTCGCCGGGGTCATCGCAGGTACTGGCGCCATCATGCTAGCCACGACGGAGATGCAGCGGTATGTCACCTACTGCTACGCGGCAGCCGACCTAGATTCGCACTTTACCCAAATCGGTACGCCGATGGAGGTGCGTGACCGTGATGGCCGAGCGTTGACGCCTGCTATTGGTGATGCGGTCGAGAAGTGCGCCGCGGTATGGCGGATCGGGTTCTTCCAGAACGACGGTGCGCCGACTGACGACGGCCGCACGTATGATGTCCCCGATCTGCAACTCTGTATGCGGGCAGATGGCGTAGCCGCGGTGCTTCCAAGAGACGGATTCACCGGGAGCGACTCCGCTTTCTGTGAAGACCTCGGTTTGGCGCTGCCGTGAACGTCCGGCCGGAGGACATCGAGCTTCCACCGACCGAGCCACTCGACATCACGAAACTCGTGCACACGACCCTTGGTGACCTGCCGGCCTAGTGATTCGAACGCACATCTCGGGGTGCGTCTTCCCGTGCCGGAGGGGCAACGAGACAAGGCGGATCGTAGCGAGCTCGGTACCGGCGTTGACGGCACGGGATCGGGCGGTCAGAGATCGCCGAGGCTCGACGAGAGTGCGCGCATGACCTCGAAGCCCTCGGCATGCGAAACACGAGCTTGCGAGCCGCGGAAGACGGCCATGCCGCGCAGCTTCTCGGCGTCCATATAGGGCTTGCCGGACTGGTTCACGTGCTCCTGCACCGCGGCGATCTTGGCTTCGACGTAGTCGGCGATGTCCACGAAGTAGCGCGGCGCGAAGTCGTTCGTGACCGAGGGACTCTCGAAGCACAAGATCGTGGGGCAGCGCCGGCCCCCGCGCATGACCGCGAGGTGCACGGCGTAGTGGTCCTGATGCTGGTCGTGCTCGGAGTGGGTGAGGATCACATCCGGCTGGAAAAGGCCGACTGCGAGTTCGACCTCTTTCACCATCGCCTCGGTCTCGCCGGCCATCTTCGTGTCGGTGAACTCACGAACCGAGATGCCGGCGAGCTGCAAGTGCGACGCCGCCGAGAGCGCCTCCTGCTCGCGCACCTCCGGTTCGCCGCCGGCGCCGCCGCGACTCATCACGATCGCCATGATCTCGTGACCGCGGTCGGCGAAGCGCGCTAGAGACCCGCCGCAAGCGAGCTCGAGGTCGTCCGGATGCGCGGCGACCACGAGCAGCCGGCGTTGCTTGGCTGCGGGCGCCGGAGTGCGGCGCATGTAGAAGACGGCGAAGACCAGCCCGATCAGCAGGAGCACGAGCAGTGTCACCACGTAGTAGGTCCACGGCGGCGTCTCGCCCGGAGCACCGAACGAAGTGAAGGTCACGAAAAGGCTCGTCGGGATCGCGGCGGTACACGATCCGACGATGAGAGCTGCGACGAGACCGGGGCGCTTTACGTGCCGTCGCAGCCACGAAGCTTGCGTCACGAGTCCGATCGCGAGCAGCAGGAATGCCGAGGCGAGGAAGATGCCGAGCACGAACACGAGTCAGTACCCCTCCTGGCCGCCCGGCACCGCCGGAGCTGCGGCTTACTCTGCTTCTTCTCAGAATCCTCACGCCCTTGAGGACTGAGTGTCAAACTTTCTCTGCTGACCCCCGGGTTTGCGTGGGTGGTGGCCTTTTGGGCGCAACCCGGGTCGATCGACTGGTTGATTGGCGGAGGCGGATGACGCGCATCGTGCACGTACTGGAACCTGCTCCGTCGCGGTCGGTCGCGCTCGCCCTCGTCCGTCCGTCCGCGCGGCGAAAGGTGGCGGATGGCGTCAGAGAGCATTGACTTCGATCTCGGAACGCGGCCGAGTTCCGCCGAGGTCCACGCGCGGGCGCGCGTGTCGCGGCCGGCAGTGCACTGGGCGCGACGGTATGCGCAGCGCCTGCTCATAACCGACGTGCTCGGTGTGGTCATCGCGGCCGCGATCCTGCCGGTGCTCGCCGGCGTCGGTACCCCCGGATTCCGGATCGCCGGCGACCCGGATCTCGTGATCGGCCACTGGTGGGTCGCCTGCGCGCTCATCGCAGGCTGGCTCGGCCTGCTCGCGGCAAGGGACGTGTGGGATCCGCGTGTGGTCGGGGTCGGCAGCGAGGAGTACAAGCGGATCGCGCACGCGAGCCTGCTCTTGTTCGCCGCGACGAGCGCGTTCGGCTACTTCGCGGGGGTGCGAACCGGTCACGGGTATGTCGTGGTCGTGTTCGTCACCGGCTACGCGCTGTTGCTCACCGGCCGCTTGGGCTGGCGGCGCTGGCTCGTGCGGCAGCGCCGGTCCGGCGGTTTCGCCATGCGCAGTCTCGTGGTCGGTTCCCGGGAGAGCGTCGCGGAGCTCGCCCGGCAACTGGCCGCGCAGCCGCAAGCCGGCTACCGCGCGGTCGGCGCATGCCTGCCGCGCGGGCGGGGGAGGCCGCCGAAAGCGGTCGAAGACATCCCCGTGGTCGGCGACTTGAGGAGCGTCGCACGCGCGGCGCACGCGCTCAAGGCCGAGATCGTGATCGTCACGAGTTCCGACCATCTTCCTGCTCGTGTAGTCCAGTCGATCAGCTGGTCGCTCGAGCCCTGGGAGATCGATGTAGCGGTGGTGCCCGCGGTCGCCGACGTCGCAGGCCCGCGACTGAAGACCAGGCCGGTGGGCGGGCTGCCGCTCATCCACCTCGCTGCCCCTTCGTACGATGCGGGGCAGAAGGTGGCCAAAGCCGCGTTCGATTTCGTCGTCGGCTGGGTGCTCGTGCTGCTGGCTGCTCCGGTGATGCTCGCCGTGGCCGTCGCGGTCAAGCTCACCTCGCCGGGCCCCGTGCTCTATCGGCAGGAGCGGATCGGATACGACGGCAGCACGTTCGACATCTTCAAGTTCCGTTCCATGCGAGACGGTTCGGATGCCGAGCTCGCCGAACTGCTCGCCGGGCAGAACCGCGACGGCAAGCCGCTGTTCAAGGTGCGATCCGACCCGCGCGTGACGCGCGTCGGTGCGTTCATCCGCAAGTACTCGCTCGACGAACTGCCCCAGTTGTTCAACGTGGTCCGGGGCGAGATGAGCCTGGGCGGGCCGCGACCCCAGCGGCCCGCCGAGGTGGCCCTTTACGACTCGGCTGCAGGCAGACGCCTGTTCGTGAAACCGGGGATCACTGGTCTCTGGCAAGTCAGCGGGCGCTCCAACCTGTCGTGGGAAGACGCCGTGCGGCTCGACCTGTATTACGTCGAGAACTGGTCTGTAGCGGGCGACCTCGCACTGCTCGCGCGGACCGCGCTCGTTGTGCTGCGCAAGGACGGCGCTTTCTGAACGCTTGCGGCATCCGCCGAACCGAAGGGAACCGATTGTGAGACTCGCGGACTACTTGCGGATCCTCCGCGGCGGCTGGCAGTGGATTCTCCTGGCCACCATGCTCGGCCTTGCCGGCGCGATCGCCGCGTGCGCGCTCATCACCCCGACGTTCGAGTCGACGACCAAGCTGTTCGTCTCGGTGCGCGCGATGGGTACCGCGACCGCCGACGACTTGTATCAGGGCGACGCGTTCGTCCGGCAGAAGATCCAGTCCTATGTCGAGGTGGCGACAACGCCGATAGTGCTCGAACCCGTGATCGAGCAACTGGGGCTGACGGTGACGCCGGCCCGGCTCGCCGAGCAAATCGAAGCCTACTCGCGGGACGAGACGGTGCTCATGGAGATTGTCGCGACCGACGACGATCCGCGCGTGGCGGCCCGGCTCGCGAACGCCGTGGCATCCAGCCTGCGCGTCGTGGTCGTGGACCGGCTCGAGGAGCCGATCGCGAGCGCGGGCAGCTCGGTCGAACTCACCGTGGTGCAACGCGCGACGCCGGCCACCGCACCTTCGTCTCCGGATGTGCCCTTCCTGCTTGCGCTCGGTGTCATCGGCGGTTTCGCGCTCGGTTCGGGTCTCGTCGTGCTGCGCGCTCTCATCGACACGCGCATCCGGAATGTGCGCGACCTCGAAGCACTCACCGACGCTCCCGTGCTCGGTAGCGTCAGCCACGATCCGGTGGCCGGTCCGCGACCGCTCGTCGTGCAATTGGACCCGCGCAGCCCGCGCGCGGAGTCGTTCCGGGCCTTGCGCACGAGCATGCGATATGCGGGATTCGAGGCTGCGGCTCAAGGCATCGTCTTCACCAGCTCGGTCGCCGGCGAAGGCAAGAGCACGACCGTGGCGAACCTCGGTATCGCGCTCGCCCAGGATGGGGCGAGCGTCGTGGTCGTCGACGGTGACCTGCGCGCACCGAGGCTCGCCGAGCATCTCGGGCTCGAAGGTGCTGTGGGTCTCAGCGACGTGCTGATCGGCCGGGTCGCGCTCGAGGAGGCGCTGCAGCTGTGGGGCGAACGCGGACTACAGGTGCTGGCCTCCGGTCCGACTCCGCCCAACCCGAGCGAACTGCTCGGGTCCAAGGCCATGCGGGAGCTGCTCGAACGGCTCGCACGGCGGTACGAATACGTGCTCGTCGACGCTCCGCCGCTGCTTCCGGTCACCGACGCGGCCGTGCTCAGCAAGCAGGCCGGCGGCGCGGTCCTGCTCGTAGCGGCCGGACGCACCCGGTCGGGTCAGGTCGAGACCGCGCTCCGATCGCTGCAGAGCATCGACAGCAAAGTGCTCGGGATCGTACTGACCATGGTGCCCACGAAAGGAGTCGAGGCCAGGGTCTACGGCGGCTACGGAAACGCACCTGCCCAGTCAGGGCAGCCGGAGCAACCCGACCCCGACTTGTCCAAGCAGTCGCCGCAAGCGAAACGGCACGCGAGGCCCAAGCCGGCGCGTTCCCGGCTTGGCGAGGCGCGGCAGGCGCACTCCGCTATCCAGGGGCTCGTGCCCGAACCCCCGGATGTTCCGGGGCACGCGCGCTCCGGTTCGAGGGACACATAGTAGATGTCGTATCCGGCGAGCCTCAGAGTGCGCGGCCGCAACCAGGCGCTGGGACTGGTGACCCAGTACGCCACGCACCTGGCTGTGCTCCTGGGCCTCGTGTTCGTGCTGTTCCGGCACCGGTTGTTGTCCGAGCCGTTCTTCTACGACGGCGACCGGATTCAGCAGCTCGCGCTCGGCCGTGCTTTCGGTTACGGCGACGCCTCCTATCTCAATGTCGCCGAGGTCTACCGCGTGCTCGGGCTCGCGGAACAACCGCTCATCGCCTCGATCGCCGGCTACGCGCTGTTCGTCGTCGCGGTGCTGATCGCGGTGCGCGACTCCCGCGATTCGAGTGCGCTTCAGGTGCTCGTCGTCCCCGTCGCGATCCTGATCGGCGCCGTCTATCTCGGCTACTACTCGAAGGACGCGTTCGTCCTGCCGATCACCCTGCTCGTGCTCGTCGCCGGCCGCCACGTGCTCGCGGATGTCGCGATCGTCGGGGCGATGCTCTTGTATGCGGGCGGTTTTCGCATCTACTGGTTCATCGTCGCGGCGATGTTCGTCGGCTACCGCATCGTGCTGCCCCGGATCGGGTCGGTGCGCGCGCTCCTGGTGGTGACGGCGGCGGCATTGGTCGCGGCGGCGCTCGCCGTCTACCTGGTGCTCGGCGTCTCGCCCGACCACTTCCGCGTCGAGATCAACTCGGTGCGGATCGGCGAGAGCGACGCTTCGACGATGATCCGGCCGTTCGTGGCCCTGCCCGACCCCGTGGGGGGCGTGCTCAACGTCGTGCTCACCTTTCTCGCCCTGGTCGTGCCAGTGCCGCTCGCGGCGCTCGGCGGAGCGTATTACCTCGCCGGCGCCGCGCTAATCCTGGTCCTCTGGGCGGGCGCGTTCATGTCTGCGCGCGAGGCGATCCGCGCCGGACTCGGCGGCACCGAGAGCGACCGGCGGTTCGTCCGGTCGCTCGCGCTCGTGCTCGCGTTCCTGGTCACGCAAGCACTTTTCGAACCCGACTACGGTTCGGCGCTCCGGCACCTCGCACCCGTGCTGCCCGCCCTCATCCACGTCGTGTGCCGGCACCGCGCCGGCGCCCGCGACGATGCGCCGCTCGCCGCACCAGCGCCAAGGGCCGGGGGAGTCCTGCGATGAGCCGTCCGCGCATCCTGCACGTCGTGCAGAGCTTCGCAAGCGGGGTCGCCACCGCTATCGCGCAATACGTGCATGCGACCCCCGAGCACGAGCACCACTTGATCTTCGCGCGCACCCGGGCCGAATACGTGCCAGATGGGGAGCTCGATTTGTTCGCTAGCCATCGCTCGATGCCACCGGCCCTGCTGCCGGCGATCCGTGAGGTGCGCCGGGCGTGCGCCGAGCTCTCGCCGGCAGTGCTGCACGCCCACTCGAGTTTCGGCGGTGCCTACGCGCGACTGGCCAAGCGATCCGGAACCGGGATGCGCATCGTCTATACGCCGCACTGCTACGGGTTCGAACGGCGCGACCAGCCCGCGTTCGTGCTCGGCGGTTACCGCTTGGCCGAGCGGTTGCTCTCGTACAACACGCACACGATTGCAGCTTGTTCGTTGCGGGAGGCCCGGCTCGCGCTCGCGCTCAACGCTCGCCGGCGTGCGGTGTTCGTGCCCAACGTGCCGCTGCCCGTGCCGGGGTTCGAGGACCACGACGACGGCGAACGGCGCGGCATCGTCGCTGGGGGGCGGTTGTCGCCGCAAAAGGACCCGCGGTTCTTCCGAGACATCGTGCTCGAATTGCGCCGCAGCGTGCTTGGTCTTCAAGCGATGTGGGTGGGCGACGGCGATGCGGGAATGCGCGCGGCGCTCGAGGACGCCGGGGTGGTCGTCACCGGCTGGGTGCCACGCAGCACGGCTCTGCGGCACGTGCGGCAGGCGGCCGTCTATGTGCACACTGCAGTCTGGGAGGGCTTCCCGATTGCCGTGCTCGAGGCCACGATGCTCGGCGTGCCGATCGTGGCCCGCAGCATTCCGGCGTTCGACGGCATCGGAGCGGCCGGGCTCGTGACGGGCCCCATGGATGCGGCCGAGACGCTGCTGGGTCTGCTCGCCTCCGCGGATGCGCGCCGCGCGAACCACGCGGAGTGGGAGCGAGTGCTCGCCGGCAACAACCAGGCGGCGCAGAGCGCCGCGCTGCTGGAGGTCTACAGGTTGGAGAGCGATCTTGCGAGTACTGCACATAATCAATGACGCTCAGGTCGGCGGGGCGCAGACCCTGATCGAGGGTCTTGCGACCGAGCGGCTCGACGGCGATGAGGTGCGGCTGGCCGTGCTGCTCGGCCCCGACACGCTGAGCGAACGCTACGCGCGGGCCTTCGACCAGGTGCACTATGTGCGCCTGGTCAGACGCCGTCCGAACGTGCTCCGTGCGTTGCGCGAATTGCAAGCGCTCGTCGACTCGTTCGAGCCCGACGTCGTGCACTCGCATCTAGAGCAGGCCGATCTGCTCGCCCAGCTCCTGCGCATCCGGCAGGCGATCCGGGTGAGCACGATCCACACCTCCGGCTATTCCGCACGCGACCATTTGCTCACGCGCTGGATCGCCCGGGTGGTGGCCCGTCGCTCGCGCAGGTTCGACGCCGTGATCGCATGCGACGACAGTTGTCTGCCCTTCATGCGCGACATGGGCTACCGGTCGCCGGGGATCGTAATCCGCAACGGCGTCATGGTGCCCGGCAATACCTCCTACCGGCCCGAGAGCAAAGTGCTGTTGTGCCTGGCCAGATGGCATCCGATGAAAGGGTTCGAGTATTTGTTCGAGGCGTTCGACCGGTTCGGCGCCGAGCATCCGGACTGGAGCCTCGTTTGCGCCGGCAGCGACATGGACGATGCCAACGCCGAACTCGTCGGCCTGCTCGCGAAAATGCGGCCCGATGTGCGGGCCCGGGTCGCCCTGCTGGGTCCGGTCGCGGACATCGTGCCGCTGATCCGGCAAGCGGGCGCACTCGTGCTCGCGAGCACGTATGGCGAAGCGTTCGTGCTCGTGGGTATGGAGGCGGCCGTGCATGGGCTGCCGGTCATCATCACCGACATCGGCGGGTCCCGGGAGTTCGTGGTGGACGACGCATTCCTCGTCGAGCCCGCCTCCGCGCCGGACCTGCACCGCGCTTTCGCCCAGTTCGCAGCCGCGAGTCTAGAACGCCGGATGGAGCTGTCCCGGCTTTCGCGCCAGATCGGCGTGACCAGATTCTCGGTGGCCGCTACGGCCCAAGAGTACGACCGGGTATACCGGCAGGCCTTCGCGGCGAAACCCGTCTCAGTCCGCGGGCCGCATATGGCCAAGCCGGCGCACGACGGCCCAGATCTCCAGCCCGACGACTAGCCCCGTCGCGAGGGCGACCGCGCTCAGCGCACCCAGCAGGGGCGCGGATTCGGGGAATGCCGCCATGATCCCGACGAGGGCGAGGCAACCGAACACGTTCGCCCAGCTCGCGGCGCCGACCCTCGCGACCGGCGCCAGGCACACAGCCGGCAGCGCGCCGGCCGCGAATCCGCCGATAACTCCGGCGCTGAGCAGGGCGAGCACCCACCACGCCGGCTCGACGGTACCAGCCGAGACGATGGGCAGCAGTACGCCACCGGCGATCACTGCCGCCGGCCCGGTGATTGCGGCGGCGCCGAGTGTGCCGATGAGACCGGACTTGACCACGGCCCTCACGTCGCCGAAACCCTCGTCGAGTCCCGTGCCCATGCGCGCCAGCAGCAGGAAGCGTAATGGTGCGGTGGCCGTCAGCAGCAGCTTCTGCAACTTGTCGATGACCGCGAACGGGACCATCGCCTGGGGCAGGAACACCGCGACCAGAGGAAGTGGCGCGTTTCCGAACACCGAGTAGGCCAGGCTCGCGAGTACTCCGGAGGATTGCGTGCGAAGCGTCTGCCAGATAACGCGCGGGCCGAGCGCTCCAGCCGCCCTGCCTTTGCCCGCGCCGACGATGAGCAGCCAGCTCGCAACAAGCGCGAACAGGTCGCCGGCGATGTGGCCGAGCGGAAACGCGATCGCGAGTCCCGTAAAGGCGGTGATGCCGATACCGGCGAGCAGCCCGGCGACCCTGGGCAGGGTGTCGACCGTGAGCAGCGGCACAGGCCGGTCGCTGCCGGCGAAGAACCAGCCGGCGCTCAATCCGGTGAGTGCGGAACCGAATCCGGCCAGCACGGCCACCGGGTCGGTCCCGCCGGTGAGCGCGGAAGTGGCGACGAACACGACGAGCAGGGTGGGAACCGCGATCGCCAACTGGCCGATCGCGGCCCGCGCGTAGAACGGGGGCCGTTCCTCGGCGCGGGCCGAGCCGACCAGCGATGGGCCCGAGATGCTCCAGCCGTACGAGATGACGGTCATGCCCACACTGCCCACGGCCTGCCCGAGCGCTATCCGCGCCCAGTCGTCCGCGCCGACCGAGGTGATCAGCACGGGGATCGCGGCGAGACTGACCAATCCGTTCACAAGCGTCGGCAGGAAGTACAGCAAGGAGCGGCGCACGCGAGCGCCGCGGCCGGATCGCTTGGACACCGTTGTCATCGGCGATCCGGCCTCAGCGTCTTCGACCGGGGGAACGCGCCGCGTCGTTCGAGCTCTTCGAGCAGGTCTCGTGCGGCATGCCGCGTGCGTTTGAGTCCCAGCCGGCGTGCGGCCTCGCGTCTCCGGTCTGCGGAGAGCCTGCCCGAATCGAGCACATCGTCGATGAACAGGTCGAGCTCGACCGGGCCGCCGAGCACGAACCCGGGCAGCCATTCGAACACGTCGGCGGGGTGTACGCCTCGCCCGGAGGCGTACTGCTCTTTGTCGGGGATCAGGAAGCCGATCGGCCGATCCAGCAGCAGATAGTCGGTCCACACGCTCGAGTAGTCGGTGACCAGGCCCGCGGACCGGCCGAGCAGCTCGTAGCAGGTGATCTGAGCCAGGCCCAGCATCGCGTCGTCGGCCAGCGCCGCGCCTTGAATGGACCTGGCCTCCACGTCGAGCAAGTGCGGTTTCACGGCGACTTGCACGTCTCGCTGCCTGAGCCGCTCTACCACGAGTTGCATCGTCTCGTTGACGCTCGGTCCCGCGGCCGGAGCGTCCCGCCACCCGGAGGTCGCGCCCATGGTCCGGGCAAAGCGGTAGGTCGGCATCCACAGTACGAACGGCCGTCGTGGGTCAAGACCCAGTCGCTCGAGCGCCCCGTCGTGCACGCCACGGCGGAACTGGTCGATTCGGGGGTTGCCGGTGACGATCGCGCTCGCCGGGTCCATGCCGAAGTCGACCGTCTTGCGATTGGTGAGCAGTTCGGTGCCGCCCACGACGTAGGTCGCCGGCAGGATCGATTTGCGTCCGGGCCGCGGAGCGGGCTTGGCCTTTATCCCGTCGCCGTGCCACAGGTTAACGAGCGTCTGGCTAGCAACCGGCGTCGGAGCCCCATAGAGGGCGTGGGTCACGAACACGATCTCTGCGGAGAGGTATGCGAATAGCGCACGCGGCGACAGCTTGCGCACGGGCAGCACCCGCTCGCCAAGCCCCGCGGCATCCGCTGGGCCATCGAACCAGTACACGGGCCCCCGGTAGCGGCGGGTGAGCTCTCGGATCGTCTCGACCGCGTTGCCTTCGAGCGGCGGGACGGAGAAGACCACCGCGTGCGCCCGTTTCGGCACGACACGGTTGAGTCGCTCGATCGCGCGGGATGCAACATCCCGGAGCACGCGCTTCAGGTCTCCTCCAGCAGCAGTCGTCCGGCGAGCATCCGGTCCACCTGCATCGTGACTTTGAGGTTGTTGAGGTCGCCTTCGACGCAGCGGATGGGCAAGTCCGGCCGCACCAGGAGCATTGCCTCGTAGAGCGTGTCGAGTTGGCTCCACCGCTCGGCGCCGTCGGCGGAAGCCGAGCCGTCGAGGGCCAGTCTCAGCTCGGAGAGCCAGAACCCTTGCGGCGACTGGCCTCGGTAAAGCGTCCGGCGATCGCCGAAGCCGATCGCCAGGTCGCCGGAGACGTGCACGATCGGATCGACCGACGGCACGATCGGGATCACGCAGGAAGTCTCGGTCAGTGCGGCGGCGACCCTCTCGATGAGCTCCCGGGATACCAGCGGTCGCACCGCATCGTGCACGAGCACGCGCGCGTCGGCTTCTGGAGATGCGATGACGCAATTGCGGACCGAGCCGTTCCGCGATGAAGCGCCGTCGACGATCTCGAACGGAACCTTCCGCACCGCGCCTTCGCAGATCTCCGCGATCTCGGCGTGCCAGAACGGGTTCGAGGCCACGACAACGCGATCCACTAGTTCGGGCAGGTCGAATCGGCGCAGCGTGTGGTGCATGATCGGGTAGCCGGCAAGCGGCGCGAGCTGTTTGGGCGACCCGTTCCCGTACCGCGAACCGACCCCGCCGGCAAGCACGAAAACCAGCAGCCGCTTCTGCACGAGGGAAAGGCTTCCACAGCACTCGCGCGCGTGGGTCGAACCTGAAAACCACCTGACCGAAAAAGGCTCGAAACCTGGAGTGCGCTGAGAAATCCACACCACTGTCTTGGCCGCGCCGCTTTCTCTCACCTACCGTTTCGGTTCAGAAGTGCCGCGGGACCCTAGCGCAATCCCCACCCCCGGGCTGCGCCACGGCATGGAGGAAGCTCATGTTCGGACAGACCCGCCCCCGAAGGCTCGTCGAGTTGCCTCAACTGAACGACCTCGGTCCCGTGCGAATAGACGTCGACGGCTGCGCTGCCCTCGTGCAGACGATCGCCGAGGAGCAAGCCGATTTCGGCGGTCTCGTTCAGGCCCGCTTGGAAGCCGACCACGGTTCGATCCAGGTGACGTTGCGATACGCCGCCTACAAGGTCGCTGCCGGTGCGCTCCCTGCTCACGCGGTGACCGAGCAGCTGTACCTCGCGGTCAGCCGTGAGCGCCGACGCGGACATATCGTCGCATGTGCCGTAGACCTGGTCGAAAGCGGCGGCGGCTACGATGTGTGGCTCAACTATCCGCAGTTCGACGCGATGCTCGCACCGTTCGCGCAGCAACGGGTTCACGAGCCCGACTGAGGCGCGCGAGCCGGCCGCGGGCCGGCTCCCCGGTATGCTGAGGGGTCGGATTCGCGTCGCCGAGGAGTACCACGTGAGCTTGATCGTGCAGAAGTACGGTGGCTCGTCCGTGGCCGACGCCGAGAGCATCAAACGCGTCGCAAAGCGCATCGTGCAGACCCGCAAGGCCGGCAACGACGTCGTCGTGGTGGTGAGCGCCATGGGCGACACCACCGATGAACTCATCGACCTCGCGCACGAAGTGACGCCTCTGCCCGAACCGCGCGAACTCGACATGCTGCTGACCGCGGGCGAGCGGATCAGCATGGCCCTGCTCGCGATGACGATAAAGGGCATGGGCCACGACGCTCGCAGCTTCACCGGGAGTCAGGCCGGCATGATCACCGACGCCAAGCACGGGTCGGCGCGAATCGTCGACGTGACGCCAGTCCGGCTTCGCGAGGCGCTCGACGAGGGAGCGATCGTGATCGTCGCTGGCTTTCAG
>CAYRUW010000008.1:0-19607 GCA_964427465.1 uncultured Diaminobutyricimonas sp. | reverse complement strand
GCTGGGCGCGATCGTCGTGCTCGTGCTGTTCGTCGTGCTTGCGATCGCGTTCGCGCGGATCGTACGCAGCACCGCGGACCCCTTCGCGCGCACGGCGACGAGTGCGGTCATGGTCTGGGTGATCGGCCAGGCCATGGTCAACATCGCGGTCGTGCTGGGGATGCTGCCGGTGCTCGGCGTGCCGCTGCCGCTGATCTCGGCAGGCGGCTCTGCGCTCATCGCGACCCTCATCGCGATCGGCGTCGTGCTGTCGTTCGCACGTGCGCGCCGGAGTGCGACGTGACCACGTATTTGCTCGCCGGCGGTGGTACCGCAGGTCACGTGAACCCGCTGCTCGCGGTAGCCGATCGGGTGCGGGAGCTCGAACCGGACTCCCTCGTGCTCGTGCTGGGCACGAAGGAGGGTCTCGAGTCCCGTCTCGTGCCCGAACGCGGCTACGAACTCGTGACGATCCCGCGGTTGCCGCTGCCGCGGCGGCCAAGTGCCGCTGCGTTGAAGTTCCCGTGGCGCCTGGGCGGCACAGTGCGCCGCGTGCGGCGGGTCATCCGGGATCGTGGCGTCGACGTGGTCGTCGGCTTCGGCGGATACGCGGCCGCGCCTGCCTACTTGGCCGCGCGCAGCGCTCGCGTGCCGATCGTCGTGCATGAGCAGAACGCCAAGCCCGGTTTCGCGAATCGTCTGGGCAGCAGGCTGACCAGGCATGTCGGCGTGGCTTTCGAGTCGACCGAATTGCCCCATGCCCATCACGTGGGCATGCCGTTGCGTCGCGAGATCGCGCAATTGGACCGGCCGGCTGCCCGCGCCGAGGCGGCGCGCGAATTCGGACTCGATCCCGGCCGCCGGACCCTCCTGGTGACCGGAGGCTCCAGCGGAGCCAAGCAGATCAACCAGGCGATCGGCACTTCGATCGACAGGATTCTTGCCACCGGATGGCAAGTGCTGCACATCACGGGCGGTTTGCGCGACGACTTCGAGGCCCCGCAAGCAGCCGGCTATCTGCCGGTCCGCTATTGCAACCGGATGGAGCTCGCGCTCGCGATCGCCGACTTGGCTCTATCGCGCGCGGGCGCCACGACGGTGAGCGAACTGAACGCCGTGGGCGTGCCGGCGGTGTACGTGCCCTATGCCGTGGGCAACGGGGAGCAGCGCCTGAACGCGTCGGATTCCGTGCGCGCAGGGGCAGCGCTGCTCGTGGAGGACGCGGACTTCACGCCGGGGTGGATCGAGTCGGTGCTCGTACCGTTGCTGGGCGATGCCGACCGGATCGAACGGATGGCCGCGGCTGCGGCGGGCATGGGCGGGCGCGACGGTGCCGACGCCATGTTCGAGTTGATCCAGTCCGCGCTACGGATGCGGAGGTAGCGTAGCCGGGATGATCGAACCCGATTTGAACCTCAAGCTGCCGGCCGAGCTCGGCGCGTTGCACTTCGTCGGCATCGGGGGCAGTGGCATGAGCGGGATCGCCCGGATGTTCCTCGAGGCGGGGCACACGGTGACCGGGTCGGACTTGCGGGACACTGCCGCGGTCGCCGAACTCCGCCGGCTCGGCGCGACCGTGCATATCGGCCATGACGCTGCGAATGTGGGTGCCGCCGACACGGTCGTCGTGACGGGCGCGCTGTGGCAGGACAATCCCGAATACCAGCTCGCCTTGCGCGAAGGGATCCCGGTGCTGCACCGGGCGAACGCGCTCGCCTGGCTTATCGCCGGCGAGCGACTGATCTCGGTCGCCGGGGCGCACGGCAAGACGACGACAACGGGCATGATCGTCGGTGCTCTCGTTGCCATGGGCGAGGACCCCAGTTTCGTGAACGGGGGAGTGATCCAGGCCCTCGGGTTGAGCGCGCGGCGCGGAACGGGCGAGTTGTTCGTGGTCGAGGCCGATGAGTCCGACGGCTCGTTCTTGCTCTACGACACCGCGGTCGCGCTCGTAACGAACGTCGATGCCGACCACCTGGACCACTACGGCTCGCACGAGGCGTTCGATCGGGCTTTCGTGGAGTTCGCGCAGCGCGCCTCGGAGCTCGTGGTCGCGTCCGCGGACGATCCTGGTGCGCTGCGGGTCACGGCTGCGCTGCGCGACAAGCGCGTGCTCTCGTTCGGCGAGAGCCCGAGCGCCGATGTCGTTGTGCATTCGATCCAGGCGGACGGCCCGGTCGCGTTCGCGCTGCGCTGGCGCGACGGCGAGTACCGGGGGCGGCTCGCAGTGCCGGGACGGCACAATGCGATCAACGCCGCGGCCGCTTTCGCGGTGCTCGTGGGCATGGGTTTCGATCCCGAGCGCGTGCTCGCGGGCATCGAGACCTTCCGCGGCACCGAACGCAGGTTCGAATTGCACGACACCGTGCGCGGAGTGCGAGTGTACGACGACTACGCCCATCATCCGACGGAGGTCGCGGCTGCGCTTCGCACGGCTCGCTCGGTGGTCGGTTCGGGGCGGGTGATCGCGATTCATCAGCCGCACTTGTACAGCCGGACACGGCTCATGGCCGGCGATTTCGCGCGCGTGTACGAGGAACTCGCCGACCACACCGTGGTGCTCGACGTGTTCGGCGCTCGCGAAGACCCGGAGCCCGGGGTGACCGGCGAGCTGGTCTCGTCGGCGTTCGTCGACGGGTCGCGAGTGGACTATCGGCCGGATTGGCAGCAAGCGGCCGACCGCGCGGCGGAGCTCGCCCGACCGGGCGACATCATCATGACGCTCAGTTGCGGGGATGTGTACCGGATCATTCCGCAAGTGGTCGAAGCACTGGGCCGGGGATGAACGGCCGGTGCTGCGGATGATGGGCCGGCGCACATGAAACGGCCGCAAGGCTTCGACGGCACCAGCACGCGACGCGGGCCTTCGCCCTCGCCTGCTTCGCCTGCACGCGGGGAGGCTGCGGGTGCACCCCCAGTGGCGCAGCCGCGCGTGCGGCAGCGGCCGGCCGGCCGGAATCCGGTGCCGGATGCCGCCGATGCGCCCGGGGATGCGCGCAAAGCGGCGAGCGAGCTGCGCCGCGCCCAGCGGGAGCGCCGCCGCTACGAGCGCGCGGAGGTGCGTCGGTTCACCCGCCGCGCCCGGCGTCGCCGGATCGCCTGGCTTTCGGCGGCGGCCGTCGCGTTCGCGTTCGCGGTAGTGATCGCGGCAGCGGTGTTCTCACCGCTGTTCGCGCTGCGCTCGATCGAGGTCATCGGCACCGAACGGCTGAGCGCGCAAGAGGTGCGCGCCGCCGTCGACGGTCAGCTGGGCACCCCGCTCGCGCTGCTGGACGAGCAGCGGATCCGCGAGGAGCTCGCGGGCTTCCCGCTAATCCGCAGTTTTGTCACCGAGACGGTGCCGCCCAGCACGTTCGTGATCCGGATCACCGAGCGCGAACCGGTCGGCGTCGTGCCTGCGGATGGCGGTTTCGAGCTCGTGGACCCGGCAGGCGTGACGATCGAGACCGTGACCGAACGCCCCGATGGCATGCCGCTCATTCAGGCATCGGATCGCGATCGCGATGGCACCGCGTTCCGTTCGATCGGGCAAGTGCTGCTGGAATTGCCCCCAGCGCTCGCCGCGCGCGTGGATTCGATCACGGCGAGCACTCGCGACGACGTGACTCTCGTGCTGCGCGACTCAGAGCAGCGGGTCGTCTGGGGCGGTGCCGAGCGCGCCGCCTACAAGGCCGAATTGCTCGCCGCACTCGTCGAGCTGCACGGAGCCGACGGTCCCGGGCAGTACGACGTCTCGGCTCCCGAGACAGCGGTGTTCCGACCGGATTGAGTCCACGCGGCCTGGTTCGAGGCGGCTTGCGAAGAGGCTGCGACCATCAGCCATCAGCAAGCTTCGCCGACACGCGGCGCGCCTCACGAATGCCGGCGAGGGCGGGCATACCTTCGACTGAGCAACATGCATACTGAGTATAACTTTATACCTCAGGTAGAGGTTGAAAGTTAGCGGAGGCCGGACGTGACATCGAACCAGAACTACCTCGCCGTCATCAAAGTCGTCGGCATCGGCGGCGGCGGAGTCAACGCCGTCAACCGCATGATCGAACTGGGCCTGCGCGGTGTGGAATTCATCGCGATCAACACCGACGCTCAAGCGCTGCTGCTCAGCGATGCGGATGTGAAGCTGGATGTCGGCCGCGAGATCACTCGCGGGCTGGGCGCCGGCGCGGACCCGGAAGTGGGCCGACGCGCGGCGGAGGACCACGCCGAAGAGATCGAAGAGGCCCTCGCGGGCGCCGACATGGTGTTCGTGACCGCCGGCGAAGGGGGTGGCACCGGAACCGGTGGCGCGCCCGTCGTCGCCCGGATCGCCAAATCCATCGGTGCGCTCACGATCGGCGTCGTGACGAAACCGTTCGCGTTCGAGGGCCGGCGCCGTCAGGCGCAAGCCGAAACCGGCGTGCTCGCGCTCAAGAACGAAGTCGACACACTCATCGTCGTGCCCAACGACCGCTTGCTCGAGATCAGCGACCGGGGCATCTCGATGCTCGAAGCCTTCGCCACGGCCGACCAAGTGCTGCTTGCCGGGGTTCAGGGGATAACCGACCTGATCACCACACCCGGGCTCATCAACCTCGACTTCGCCGACGTGAAGTCCGTCATGCAAGGCGCCGGCTCGGCGCTCATGGGCATCGGCTCCGCACGCGGAGCCGACCGTGCGATCAAGGCGGCCGAACTCGCGGTCGCCTCGCCATTGCTCGAGGCGAGCATCGACGGAGCGCACGGTGTGCTCCTATCGATCCAGGGTGGCTCGAACCTCGGCATCTTCGAAATGGACGATGCGGCGAACCTCGTGAAAGAGGCCGTGCACCCAGAGGCGAACATCATCTTCGGCGCGGTGATCGACGACACGCTCGGCGACGAGGTGCGAGTCACGGTGATCGCAGCCGGATTCGACGGTGGCGCACCCGTGACCAAGTCCAAGGAACGTCGTTCCAACTTCGTCGAGTCGCCGGCGGGGCTCGCCCCCGTGGGTGCCGGCGCGACGGCCTACGTCGAGACCGCTCCGGCACCGGCCTGGTCCGAACCCGAAGAAGCGCGCAGTCAGGCCCACCAGGACTTCGAGGACGACGACGAAGATCTGGACATCCCCGAGTTCTTGAGATGAACTCTGCGGCTCCCACCCGCGACGAGCTTGCAGATCGCCTCGGCAGGGTCGACCAGGGCGTCGCGGATGCGGCGCGCGAAGCCGGGCGCGACGCCGCTACGATCACCCGGATCGTCGTGACCAAATTCCATCCCGCCGAACTCGTGCGCGAGCTCGCGGCCCTCGGCGTGCGCGACTTCGGCGAGAGCAGGCATCAGGAGGCGCGCGCGAAGACCGCGCAACTGGCCGATCTCGACGTGGTCTGGCATTTCGTCGGCCAGCTGCAGAGCAAGAAGGCGCGACAAGCGCTCGAGTATGCGCGAGTCGTCCACTCGGTTGACCGGGCATCCCTCGTGGACGCGCTCGCGGGCCAAGCGCAAACCGGATGCTTCGTGCAATTGAACCTGACCGACGATCCCGGTCGCGGTGGCGCGACCCCGGAAGATCTCGAGCCGCTTGCCGAGCGCGTGCTGGCCGCGCCCGGCCTCGACCTGCTCGGGGTCATGGCCATAGCCCCGCTCGGCGAGGAGCCGCGCCGGGCGTTCGCGAGGACTCGAGAGGCGGCCGAGCGCATTCGTCGCATCGCGCCCGCGGCCACCGCAATCTCGATGGGCATGTCCGCCGACTACCGCGAAGCGGTGCTCGAAGGCGCGACACACCTTCGGATCGGTTCGGCAATCACGGGAAACCGTCCCGAGCGCGTCTAGCCTCGAAGTCCGAGGAACGATCCGAACCGGAGGCGAAGATGACCAACCCCCTGCGCAAGACCATGGTCTACCTGGGCCTTGCCGACGAAGAGCTCGTCGAAGAGAATGGCTCGCCACTCGCGCCCGTACCTCCCGCCGCCGTCGCAGCTCCGGCGACGAACCGTGCGCCGGTGACGCCCTTGCGGCGTGCGGCCTCGGCACGCGGGGCACAGCCCGTGGAGATGAACGAGATCCTCACCGTGCACCCGCGCCAGTACAAAGACGCTCAGGCGATCGCCGAGAGCTTTCGCGAAGGTGTGCCGGTGATCATCAACCTCTCGCAAATGAGCGAGCATGAGGCGCGCCGTCTCATCGACTTCGCGAGCGGCCTCTCCCAGGGCCTGTACGGCAAGATCGAGCGAGTCACGAGCAAGGTGTTCCTGCTCTCGCCGGCGCACGTCGCGGTGAGTGGTCAGCAGGCCGAACTGGAACCGGAGGTCGACGCCTCGTTCTTCGGCCAGTAGTAGCCTTCCTGAAGTGACTTTGCTGCTGGTCCTCCGGAACATCCTGTTACTTCTGCTCACGCTTTTCTTCATCGCGATGTGGGCGCGGTTCATCCTCGAATGGGTGCGCGTGTTCGCCCGGCGCTGGCGGCCAACGGGTGTCGGGCTGGTGCTCGCGGAGGCGGCCTACACGATCACCGATCCGCCGATCCGGCTCGTGCGCCGTGTGCTGCCACCGCTCCGGATCGGTGCGGGCGCGCTCGACTTCTCGTGGAGCATCGTCATGATCGTCTGCCTGATCCTGTTCGCGATAGTGGGCGGCATCCGATAATCACGGCGAAAGTTGTACTCTTGGAGTCGCGAGTGACACGCGTGAGGGTTGTCACGAAATGTTGCTACCGTTGGCTAGCGCACGAGTGCGGTGGCTGGACTTGAGGGGTAAGAGATGGCCTTGACGCCGGAAGACGTGGTCAACAAGCGGTTCCAATCGACGAAGTTCCGCGAAGGCTACGACCAGGACGAGGTTGACGATTTTCTCGACGAGGTCGTAGTCGAACTACGCCGGTTGAACCAGGAGAACGAAGAACTGCGACAGCGTTTGTCCGCCGCCGAGGCCCGGGCAAGCGAAGCTCAGCGCGGTGCTCAGCAGTCGCCGGCCCAAGCTCAAGAGGCGCCCGCCCCAGCGCCCGCTGCGGCCGGATACCCCTCGCCGGCTGCCGACGCGATGGACCCGAGCGCGACCAACAACCTCTTGCAGCTGGCCCGCCGGCTGCATGAGGAGCACGTGCGCGAAGGCGTCGAGAAGCGCGACGCCCTCATCGCGGAAGGCCACGCGACGGCCGCCCGCATCGTAGCCGAGGCCGAGGCGAAGCAACGGGCCGACCTCAGCAACCTCGACCAGGAGCGCGCGGCTCTCGAGCACCGCATCGAGGAACTGCGCGGTTTCGAACGCGACTACCGCGCGAAACTTCGCGGCTACATCGAGAACCAGCTGCGCGAACTCGACAACACGAACTCGATGCAAGAGCCCGCAGGCGTGCCGCCGCAGCAACAGCAACCGCAGCCTCCGCCGGCTCCGGCTTCGGCAGCATCCGGCATGTACCCGAACGCGGCCCCGCCACCGAACTACACGGGTTTTGGCGGAGCCGGCTGACGCGGAGCAGCCGAGCGGGACGCGCAAGCCCGTCCGCGTGCTCGCGCTGCTCGTCGTCGTCACGATCGGGGTATTGGCACTCGATCAGTTCGGAAAGTACCTCGTCGTCGAGAACCTCGAGCCGGGCGTGTCAGTTCCCGTGCTCGGCGAACTGCTGCAATTCCAGTTCGTCCGGAACTCCGGCGCGGCGTTCTCGCTCGGGGCCGGCTGGACTTGGGTGTTCTCGATCGTCGCCGCTGCGGTAGCCGTGTTCATCGTGCTGTTCGCCCGGCGCATCCGCTCCATGGCCTGGGCAACGGTGTTCGGGATGCTGCTCGGCGGCAATCTCGGAAACCTCGCCGACCGCTTGTTCCGCGAGCCCAGCTTCGGACAGGGCCACGTGGTCGACTTCCTGCAGTTGTACGCCTTCCCGGCGATCTTCAACATCGCCGACGTCGCGATCGTGTCGAGCATGTGCTTGTTCGTGCTGCTCACCCTGCTCGGCGTGGGCCTGGACGGGCGCCGGACTCTGCACCGCAGCGAGAAGACCGAGCCGGCCGCGCACGACGGTTCCTAGGCCTGGCATGGAAAGCCGAAGCCTTCCGGTTCCCGACGGGCTTGCGGGGGAGCGGGTCGACGTCGCGCTTGCCCGGCTGCTCGGCTTCTCACGCAGTTTCGCTGCCGAGGTCGCCGAATCCGGCGGAGTCCGGGCCGACGGCCGAGTGCTGGGCAAGTCCGAACGAGTGGCGGCGAACGCGTGGCTCGAAGTGACCTGGGAGCCCAAGCGCCCGCCAGAGGTGGTGCCCGTCGCCGTCGCAGATCTCGTGGTCGTGCACGACGACGACGACATCGTCGTGATCGACAAGCCCGTGGGCGTCGCAGCGCATCCGTCGGTCGGCTGGACCGGACCCACTGTGCTCGGAGCACTCGCCGCTGCCGGATTCGCGATCGCGACCTCTGGCGCGGCCGAACGTGCCGGAATCGTGCACCGCCTGGACGTCGGCACGAGCGGGCTCATGGTCGTGGCGAAGACGGAGCACGCCTACCGGGAACTCAAACGCGCATTCCACGACCGCGAGGTCGAGAAGGTCTACCACGCCGTAGTGCAGGGGCACCCCGACCCGCTCGCCGGCACGATCGACGCGCCGATCGGGCGGCATCCGAGCGCCAGCTGGAGGTTCGCGGTCGTCGCCGACGGCAAGCCGTCGGTGACCCACTACGAGACCCTCGAAGCCTTCCCGTACGCATCGCTGCTGTCGATCCGGCTCGAGACCGGCCGCACCCACCAGATCCGCGTGCACATGGCGGCCCAGCGCCATCCTTGCGTGGGCGATCTCACCTACGGTGCCGATCCACGACTCGCCGAACGGCTCGGTATCGACCGGCAGTGGCTGCACGCCGTCCGGCTCGGATTCCGGCATCCGGCCTCGAACGAACCGGTGGTCTACGAGACACGCTACCCAGCCGACTTGCAGCACGCCCTCGAGGTGCTGCGGGCGGATTAAGCTGGAGGCTCGACGAGCCCCCTACGGAGCGTGTGTGTCCGCCAGCGATTCCTTCGTCCACTTGCACGTGCACAGCGAGTATTCGATGCTCGACGGCGCAGCACGCGTGAAAGAACTCGTCGAAGAGGCTGTGCGGCAGCAGATGCCGGCGGTTGCGGTGACCGACCACGGCAACACTTTCGGCGCCTACGACTTCTGGAAGACGGCCACGAACGCGGGTATCAAGCCGATCATCGGCACCGAGGCATACCTGACGCCAGGCACTCATCGCAGCGACAAGACCAGAGTGCGCTGGGGCAACGGCGGGGAAGACGACGTCTCGGGCGGCGGCGCGTACACCCACATGACCCTGCTTGCCGAGACCACCGAAGGCATGCACAACCTGTTCCGGCTCTCATCGCTGGCATCGATGGAGGGCTACTACTTCAAGCCGCGGATGGACCGCGAACTGCTGGCCCGGTACGGCAAAGGGCTGATCGCGACCACCGGGTGCCCGAGCGGCGAAATCCAGACCAGGCTCCGCCTGGGGCAGTACGACGCCGCGCGACAGGCGGCGGCCGAGTTCCGCGACATCTTCGGCGAAGGCAACTTCTTCGCCGAGATCATGGATCACGGAATCGGCATCGAGCGCCGCGTGTTCGACGATTTGCTCAAACTTGCGAAAGACCTTTCGCTACCGCTCGTTGCGACCAACGACTTGCACTACACGCACGCGCAAGACGCCACTTCGCACGCCGCCTTGCTTTGCGTGCAATCCGCGACGACCCTCGACGACCCGAACCGGTTCAAGTTCGACGCAGACGAGTTCTACTTGAAGTCGGCCGCTCAGATGCGACAGGTATTCGCCGATCACCCCGAGGCTTGCGACAACACCTTGCTCATCGCCGAGCGGTGCAACGTGCAATTCAACGAGTCCGCGAACTACATGCCGCATTTCCCGGTGCCGGAGGGCGAGACCGAGCAGAGCTGGTTCGTCAAAGAAGTCGACCGCGGGCTGGCCGAGCGATACCCCGACGGCGTTCCCGATCGCGTGCGCGCTCAAGCGGAGTACGAGAAGCAAGTGATCCTGCAGATGGGCTTTCCGGGATACTTCCTCGTCGTCGCGGACTTCATCAACTGGTCCAAGCGCAACGGGATCCGAGTGGGTCCCGGGCGCGGCTCGGGCGCGGGCTCCATGGCCGCATATGCGATGCGGATCACCGATCTCGATCCGCTCGAGCACGGCCTGATCTTCGAACGGTTCCTCAACCCCGACCGGGTGTCGATGCCCGACTTCGACGTGGACTTCGACGAGCGCCGGCGCGGCGAGGTGATCCGATACGTGACCGAGAAGTACGGCGAAGATCATGTGGCCCAGATCGTCACCTACGGAACCATCAAGGCGAAGCAAGCGCTCAAAGACTCGGCGCGAGTGCTCGGCTTCCCGTTCGGGATGGGGGAGAAGCTCACCAAGGCCATGCCGCCCCCCGTGATGGGCAAAGACATCCCGCTCACCGGCATCGTCGACAAGTCGCACGAGCGGTACAAAGAGGCCAGCGACATCCGCGCGCTCCTGGAGACCGATCCGGATGCGAAACGGGTCTTCGACACGGCTTTGGGCATCGAGAACCTCAAGCGGCAGTGGGGAGTGCACGCGGCCGGCGTGATCATGTCGAGCGAGCCACTCATCGACATCATCCCGCTGCAGAAGCGCGAACAAGACGGCCAGATCGTCACGCAGTTCGACTATCCGGCGTGCGAAGCACTCGGTCTGGTGAAGATGGACTTCCTGGGGTTGCGCAACCTCACGATCATCGACGACGCGCTCGACAACATCGAGCAGAACCGCGGGTTCCGGCCGGTGCTCGAAGACTTGGCCCTCGACGACCCGGAGGCGTATGCGCTGCTCGCGCGGGGCGACACGCTCGGCGTGTTCCAGCTCGACGGCGGGCCGATGCGCTCGCTGCTCAGGCTCATGCGGCCGGACAACTTCGAAGACATCTCGGCGGTCATCGCGCTTTACCGTCCGGGTCCCATGGGCGCCAACTCGCACACCAATTACGCGCTGCGCAAGAACGGCCAGCAAGAGATCCAGCCGATCCACCCCGAGCTCGCCGAACCGCTCGAGGAGATTCTTTCGACCACATACGGCCTGATCATCTACCAAGAGCAAGTGATGGCGATCGCACAGAAGGTGGCCGGGTTCTCGCTCGGTCAGGCCGACATTCTGCGCCGGGCGATGGGCAAGAAGAAGAAGGCCGAGCTGGACGAGCAGTTCGAGGGCTTCTCTGCGGGGATGAAGAAGAACGGGTTCTCTGCCGACGCGGTCAAAACGCTCTGGGAGATTCTGCTGCCGTTCTCCGACTATGCGTTCAACAAAGCGCACTCGGCGGCCTACGGCCTGCTCTCGTACTGGACTGCCTATCTCAAGGCGCGGTACCCGGCCGAGTACATGGCGGCACTCTTGACCAGCGTGGGCGACTCGCGGGACAAGCTCGCGGTCTACTTGAACGAGTGCCGGCGGATGGGCATCAAGGTGCTACCGCCGGACGTCAACGAATCGATCGGTTTCTTCGCCGCCGTGGGGGAGGACATCCGGTTCGGACTCGGTGCGGTCCGTAATGTGGGGCACAGCGTCGTCGAGGCGATCCGGCAGGCGCGCGAGGAGAAGGGCCGCTTCTATTGGTTCCACGACTTCCTGAAGATGGTGCCGTTGGGCGTCGCGAACAAGCGGACGGTCGAGTCTTTGATCAAGGCGGGCGCCTTCGACTCGCTGGGAGACACGCGACGGGCGCTGCTGGAGATTCACGAAGACGCCGTGGATGCGGCGGTCACCCAGAAGCGCGCGGAGTCGTACGGGCAGGTCGGCTTCGACTTCGACAGCCTCTGGGACGAACCGGAGGCCGTCCAGCTCGTGCCCGAACGACCTGAGTGGGCCAAACGCGAGAAACTGGCCTTCGAACGCGAGATGCTCGGCCTGTATGTTTCCGACCATCCGCTGGCCGGTCTCGAGACCCAGTTGGCCAAGCATGCGACGGCGACCATCGCCGAGATCCTCGACGGCGAAGTGGCCGACGGCGAGAGCGTCACGATCGCGGGTTTGCTGACCCAGGTGCAACACCGCACCGCGCGCAATTCGGGCAACCCATACGGGCTCGTGCAGCTCGAGGATTTCGGGGGCGAGATCGGGATCATGTTTCTCGGCAAGACCTACCAGGAGTTCGCTCCAGCGCTGGTCAGCGACTCGATCGTCGTCGTGCGAGGGCGGGTGAACGTGCGCGAGGACGGCGTCAACCTGCACGCGGCGAGCGTTTTCGCACCGGATCTGGGGCTTGGCGTGGGCACGGGCCCGCTCGTTATCTCGGTGCCCGAACAGCGCGCGACCACCGACGTCGTGTCCGCGCTGAGCGACGTGCTGATCAGGCACTCCGGCGAGATGGAGGTGCGTCTCAAGCTCGTCAAACAGGACACCGCGCGCATGTTCGAGATTCCGTACCCAGTGCAAGTCAGTTCCGACCTGTACGGGGAGTTGAAGACGCTACTTGGGCCGAACTGCCTCAGCTGAATCGACCGCCGACGGCTTGAACCTCCTTCGGCGGGTCTCGCGGAGGACGCCGGAAGGGCCTGCGCTGTAGGCTCCAGCGCGCTGCCTGAGCCGCGCACGGCGGCGCTATGCGGGGGGCCCTGGCGTCAGATACGCACGTTCGTGGTAGATCAAAGCCGCATCCGCCTCGCCGAGTTCACCGCCCTCGACCTGGCCTACGATCACGGCATTGCCGGCAACCGGAACGACCTCGACTATCCGGCACAGCATCCAGGCCGGTACGCCGAGCAATAAGGGCAGGCCGCGCGGGCCGGGTCGCCAGTGCCCCCCGCTGAACCGCTCCTCGTGGGGACCTGCCAGCCGCTGGGCGAGCTCCCGGTTGCGGGCGCCCAGCATGTGCACGACGACGTGGGCGCCGGGCACGATCGCGGGCCACGCGCTCGCCACGCGCGCCATGTTGAAGGTGAGCAGCGGCGGGACCGCGGCGAGCGAGGCCAGTGAACTGGCCGTGAACCCCGCAGGTGTGCCGTCTGGGAGCAGTGCGGTCACCGCGGCGACGCCGGCGGCATGCCGACGGAAAGCCTGCTTGAAAGCCTCGATATCGTCGTCGGCGAATGCGCGGATGCCATCGTCACTCATACAGTTGTATCAATCCTCATCCGATGGCGGGTATTCCCGCTGCCGGTCCTGCCCGGTGGGTCCGGGCATCCGCAACAATTAGCATTGTCGAGCCATGATCCAAACTATCGACTTGCGCGCTCGGCGTCTTGCGCGCACGGAGCTTCTCGGGCTCATCCCGCGTCCAGCCCTGGACGCCTCGGGAGCGGAACGCGCCGCCGCCGAACTCGTTGCCGCCGTGCGCGAACGCGGCGAGGCGGCGTTGCTCGACCAGTCTGAGCGGTTCGACGGGGTGCGCCCGGCGGGCATCCGGGTGCGCCCGGAACTGATCGAGAAGGCCGCCGAGGCGCTCGAACCGAAAGTGCGCGAATGGCTCGTGGAGGCGATCGGCCGGGTTCGCGCCGGCAGCGAAGGCCAGCTTCCCGAGCCCCGAGTGACCCAACTCGGGCCCGGGGCGACGATCATGCAGCGCTGGCAACCGGTCTTCCGGGTCGGCCTTTACGTTCCGGGCGGCAAAGCCGTGTACCCGTCGAGCGTTGTCATGAATGTCGTGCCGGCTCAGGTCGCCGGCGTGCGCTCGATCGCGATCGCCTCGCCGGCGCAGCGCGAGTTCGACGGCGGCGTGCACCCCACCATTCTCGGCGCCGCAGCGCTACTGGGTGTCGACGAGGTGTACGCGATGGGTGGCGCGGGAGCGATCGGGGCTTTCGCGTACGGGGTCCCGGCGGCCGGTCTCGAGCCTGTCGACGTGGTCACAGGACCGGGCAATGTGTACGTCGCGGCCGCCAAGCGGGTCGTGCGCGCGGTCGTCGGCATCGACTCGGAAGCCGGCCCCACCGAGATCCTGATCATCGCCGACGACAGCGCCAGCGCGCGCTTGGTCGCCGCGGATCTCGTGAGCCAGGCCGAGCACGACGAGCTCGCATCCGCCATTCTCGCGACCGACTCGCCCCAACTTGCCGAGCGTGTGCTCGCGGAACTCGAGCGGTCCGTCGCGAAGACCCGGCACGAGCAACGCGTGCGCGCAGCCCTTGCCGGTCCGCAATCCGCGATCGTGCTCGTGGACGACATCGAACAGGCGGTGCGAGTGAGCAACGCCTACGCTCCGGAACACCTTGAGATCCACACTCGCGACACCGCGGCGGTGCTGCCGAAAGTGGAGAACGCGGGTGCGATCTTCCTCGGCGCGAATTCCCCGGTGAGCCTGGGCGACTATCTGGCCGGGTCCAACCACGTGCTGCCGACCGGCGGGCAAGCGAGGTTCTCGTCGGGACTCGGCACGCACACGTTCTTGCGGCCGCAGCAAGTGGTGACCTACGACGGCGATGCGCTGCGCGCGGCGCAAGCCGGCATCCGCGCGCTCAGCGACGCGGAAGATCTGCCTGCGCACGGCGACGCGGTTGACGCGAGGTTCGACGCCGACGGGGCGTAGCAGCCGACTCCGATCGAGCAGGCGATCACGCCGCCCGCGCGCGAATCGCGCAGGTGCCCCGGGCGAAGAAGGGGTACCCTGAATCCACTATGTTCTGCCCGTTCTGCCGCCACCCGGATTCGAGGGTCGTCGACTCGCGCACGAGCGACGACGGTTTGGCCATCCGCAGGCGTCGTCAGTGCCCGGAATGCGGGCGACGGTTCAGCACGAGCGAGACGGCCAGCTTGAATGTCATTAAGCGCAGCGGCGTGATCGAACCGTTCAGTCGCGAGAAGATCGTCGCGGGCGTCCGCAAGGCATGCCAGGGTCGTCCCGTGACCGACAGCGACCTCGCGGTGCTCGCCCAGCGCGTGGAGGAGAGCATCCGTTCGACCGGGGTCTCGCAGATCGAGGCGAACGACATCGGCCTGGCGATCCTGCCGCCGTTGCGGGAGCTCGACGAGGTCGCCTACTTGCGGTTCGCGAGCGTGTACCAGGGCTTCGACTCGCTCGAGGACTTCGAGACCGCGATCACCCTGTTGCGGGTCGAACGCGAGACCGCCTGACTTCGTGTACCGGCTGCTGTTCGCCGCGGTGCTTCGCCGCATCGACCCGGAGCGCGCGCACCACGCGGCCGTGCTCGTCATCCGCGCATTGGGGTTGCCGGTGCTGCGCGCGATCGTGTCTCTTGCGACCCGGCCGCATCCTTCGCTCGCGGTCGAAACGCTCGGGCTGCGCTTCCCGTCGCCATTCGGAGTCGCCGCTGGCTTCGACAAGACCGGCCGTGCCGTTCTGGGCCTTTCGGCACTCGGATTCGGACACGTCGAGGTCGGCACGATCACCGCGCTAGCGCAACCCGGCAATCCGCGACCGCGGCTGTTCCGTCTCGTTTCCGACCGGGCAGTGATAAACCGGATGGGGTTCAACAACGACGGTGCCGAGGCAGCCGCGAACCGGCTGCAGAAGGTAAGACGCAAGCGCACTCGCCCGGTGACCGGCGTCAACATCGGCAAATCCCGTGTGGTCGAGCTCTCAGACGCGATCTCCGACTACACGACGAGTGCGGCCGCGCTCGCGCCGCTGGCCGACTTCCTGGTAGTCAACGTGAGTTCTCCGAACACGCCGGGCCTGCGCGGGCTGCAGCATGTCGAACGACTCGCGCCGCTGCTCGAAGAGGTGCGGCGAACCGCCGACGGGGTACCAGTTCTGGTCAAGATCGCACCGGATCTGAGCGACGACGAAGTGCGAGCGGTGGCCGGATTGGTCGTGCGAATCGGGCTCTCGGGCATGATCGCGACCAACACGACCCTTTCCCGCGAAGGGCTGAAGACGCCCCGGGAGGTCGTGGCCGCGGCCGGAGACGGCGGGTTGTCCGGGGCTCCGCTCGCAGCGAGGTCGCTCGAGGTGCTCCGTTTGATCCGCGAACTCGTTCCACCCCAGCTGTGCGTCATCTCCGTGGGCGGCGTCGAGACAGCAGACGATGTCCTCGCGAGGCTGGAGGCGGGCGCGACGCTCGTGCAGGGCTACACCGCGTTCTTGTACCGCGGTCCGCTGTGGGCGCGCCAGATCAATCGCGGACTGCTCGCCTGGCGCCGAACGCACGGGGTGACGGAACGGGCACAGCCCACCGGGTGACCGGAAAGCGCGTGGCGCATCCGTCGATGGCCAGGTGCGGAGCGCAGATCGAGAGAGAGGCCGCTCAGGCCGGATACTTGCCGCGTTTCACTTGCGGCTTCGGCAGGCGCAGTGGGCGGAACTGCAAGGCGCGCATCGCCGCATACCAGCGCACGCCACGCTCGACCCTCGACTCGCCGAACTTGATCGCGAGCTTGCGCTTGACCACGAGGCCGAGCACGACGCTGTCGATCACCGCGACGAGCATGAACGCCCACATCGCGACGATGCCGAAGAACTGAACCTCCATCGACGGGAAGAATGTGAGCACGATGACGCCGAGCATGAGCGGGATGGTCATCTCGCCGACACTGAACCTGGCGTCGACGTAGTCGCGCACGAAACGCTTCTGCGGGCCTTTATCGCGCGTCGGCAAGTAACGTTCCTCGCCGTTGGCCATGCCGACGCGGGCGCGTTCCCTGGCCTCCTGCAGCTTCTTGCGGGACTCTTTGCGGGCCATGCCGCGATCGTCCGGGATGAGCGGGCGTTTCCGCGCGGCCTCCCGCTCGCGCCGGGTCGGCGTGGCGCGCCCCTTGCCCGGCCGCTGCTCGACCTGCTCGAGCGCTTCGCTGTCGGGGGCCTTGTCGTGTGGTTTGGCCACGAAGGAGTCCTTGCTGTCGGTTCCGCTTAAGATTACCCGCATGACCGAGACCGGACCGGCCGACGACCCGATCGAGACTGCGCTGCGCGAAGCGGTGCAAGACGGCATGCCGGCCGCGATCGCGGACCTGGCGGCGCTCGTGCGCATCCCGTCGGTGTCGTGGGACGGGTTCGATCCGGCGCACGTCGAGGCGAGCGCGCGAGCGGTCGCTGCGCTGTTCGAGGCGACCGGGGTGTTCGATTCGGTGCGCGTGTCGCGAGCGCCGATCGGCGATTCCGGGCACAAGGGGCAGCCGGCCGTGCTCGCCGTTCGCGCGGCGCCGCCGGGCAGGCCCACGATCATGCTCTACGCGCACCACGACGTGCAGCCGCCGGGCAGGGCTGAGGACTGGGAGTCGGCACCGTTCGAACCGACCGTGCGTGGCGACCGCCTCTTCGGGCGGGGTGCTTCTGACGACAAGGCCGGCGTGATGGCGCATGTGGCGGCGATTCGCGCCGTCGTCGAAGCCACTGGTGCCGCGCCCGACTTGGGCATCGTCGCGTTCATCGAGGGGGAGGAGGAGTTCGGCTCCCGCTCGTTCCGCGGGTTCCTCGAGCAGCATCGCAAGGATCTCGCCGCGGATGCCATCGTGGTCGCAGATTCGGGCAATTGGAGCATCCACGAGCCAGCGCTCACGGTGGGCCTGCGCGGCAACGTTACCTTCAGGCTCACCGTCGCCACTCTCGACCATGCGCTGCACTCGGGGATGTACGGCGGCGCGGTGCCGGATGCCATGCTGGCGATGACCCGGTTGCTCGCGACGCTGCACGAGTCGGATGGTTCGGTCGCGGTGCGCGGGCTGACTTCCGGGGGCGACTGGGCGCCGGAGTACGCGGAGGAGCGCTTGCGCGAGGAGACCGGACTCCTGGACTCGGTCACCCCGATCGGGCGGGGAAGCATTCTCGGACGCATCTGGTCGCAACCTGCGATCACCGTGACCGGGATCGACGCGCCTTCGATCGTCGACGCATCCAACACCCTGTTGCCGAGTGTCACCGCGAAGGTGAGCGTGCGGGTGGCGCCAGGCCAGAGTGCGCAGGACGCCTACAGTGCGATCGAGGCGCATTTGCTCGAACATGCGCCGTTCGGCGCCCGGGTCGAGCTCGACGGGGTCGATCTGGGCGAGCCGTTCCTCGTCGACACCGAGGGCTGGGCGGTCGGCGAGGCCATGGCGGCGCTCGAAGACGCCTGGGGCGCACCGGCAGTGCAAATGGGGGTCGGTGGTTCGATCCCCTTCATCTCCGACTTGGTCGCCCGATTCCCCGATGCGCAGATCCTGATCACCGGGGTCGAGGACCCGGATTCGCGAGCGCACAGCCCGAACGAATCGTTGCATCTCGGTGTGTTCCGCAAGGCCGTGCTCGCCGAGGCGCTGCTCCTGTCCAGGCTCAGCCGGCGGGAGTAGACTGCAGCCAGGTTTTCAGGCAAGGAGCAACATGACCGACACGGCAACGGCAACCCACGGCGTGACCCTCACCGACTCGGCGGCAGCGAAGGCCGCGAGCCTGCTCGAGCAGGAGGGCAACGACGATTTGAAGCTGCGGCTCGAAGTGCAGCCGGGCGGATGCTCGGGGCTCGTCTACCGGCTGTATTTCGACGAGAACATGCACGAAGGCGACGCCGTGGTCGAGTTCGGCGGCGTGGGACTCGTGGTCGACAAGATGAGCATCCCTTACCTCGATGGAGCTTCGATCGACTTCGAGGACTCGGTGCAGAAGTATGGATTCTCGATCGACAACCCGAATGCGCAGGGTAGTTGCGCGTGCGGCGACAGCTTCCACTGACCGAGCAGCGGACGCGGACGACAGGAGGGGAGCCGACGCCGGTTCCCCTTCTTGTTCCGGCCGCCCTGGGGCGTGGCCGGGTCCGTCGCCCTTGAAGCGGGGTACTAGACTGGCGCTACCGGACAACGAACTTCGAGAGGTCACAGGTGCGCTCTAGACGCCGTCTTCGCTGGGCTGCGATTCCCCTAGCCGTCGTATCCGCTCTCGCACTCGCGGGATGCACACAAGAGCAATTGCGCGGCTATCTGCCGGGCGACCCGGGGCTCACCAACCACACCGAGCGGGTCACGAGCCTGTGGGTGAACGCATGGGTCGTGCTGCTCATCGTCGGAGCCATCACCTGGGGACTGATCATCTGGTGCGCCGTGGTCTATCGCCGGCGCCGCGGTCAGACGGGACTGCCCGTGCAATTGCGGTACAACCTGCCGATCGAGGTGTTCTACACGGTCGTGCCGATCATCCTCATCCTCGGCTTCTTCGCGTTCACCGCGCGAGACCAGGCAGCAATCGAGGAGCCGCACCTCGATGATCCCGACGTGGTCATCGATGTCTACGGCAAGCGCTGGAGCTGGGACTTCAACTACGTGAACGAGAACGTGCATTTCTCGGGCACCCAGGCCAGGCAAGGCGACGACGGTCAGATCGACCCCGCGAGCATCCCTACGCTGTACCTGCCGGTCGGCCAGAAGGTGCAGATCGACCTCAACTCGCGCGACGTGCAGCACTCGTTCTGGATAGTCGACTACTTGTACAAGAAAGACCTCTATCCGGGTCTGACCAACCGGATGTACTTCGTCCCGCTTGAGACCGGTACATTCGCCGGCAAGTGCGCGGAATTGTGCGGCGAATACCACTCGCTCATGCTGTTCAACGTCAAGGTTGTCGAACCGGCCGAGTACGACGCCTACATCCAAGACCTGCGCGACCGGGGCTTCGACGGCCTGCGCGGCGAGGAATACAACACGATCCAGAGCCCGGCGACCGAGTCCTCCGCCCGGGCCGTCACGGAAGATTGAGATAAGGAATGACGCTCACAGCCAGCCGACCGGGCGTTGAGACGACCACTCCG
>CAYRUW010000007.1:288-22524 GCA_964427465.1 uncultured Diaminobutyricimonas sp. | reverse complement strand
CTTCATGCTTCCCTCTCGCTCGCTCGCTGGGTTGCCGGATGACCGGGCTCGCCCACGAACTTCGAGGTCTCCCGGCGACCGAGTTCGATCAAGTCGCGCATCGCGGATTCGGCTGCGTCCGGTTGTCCCTGCTCGATCGCTTCCAAGACGAGACGATGGTTTTCGAGAAAGTCGATCGAGCTGTCGTGGCTGAGGGTCAGTTCGTTGCGGATCTGCATCACCGGCCGGATCAGCAGGCCCAGCCGGATCATGATGTCGTTGTGCGTCGCCTCGAGCACGAGTTGGTGGAAGTCGAGGTCGGCCTGGATGGAGGCACTTGAATCCGGGCCTGCGAGGATAGCCGTCTCGGCCATCGTGTCATAGGCCTGGCGGATAGCCAGAACATCCTGGGCGCTGCGCCGGTCGGCCGCGATCCGGGCGGCCCAGGGTTCCAGGTTCTCCCGTACTTCGCCGAGGTCGGTCACCAGTTTCGCGCCCGCGCCGGCGTCGCGGTACCAGGCGATGACCTCCGGGTCGAGCAGATTCCACCAGCGCCTGCCGCGGATGGTCGTGCCGACTTTGGTCCTGGACTGGATGAGTCCCTTGGATTGCAGGATCTGGAGGGCTTCGCGAACTACGGTCCTGCTCACGCCGTACTGTTCCTGCAGTTCGTTCGCGGTGATGATCGAGTCTTCCGGGAGCGTGCCGTTCACAATGCTGCTGCCGAGCGACTCGACGAGTCGTTCGGTCAGGTTGAGTGAGAACTCACGCTTCATCGAGTGCCTTCCCGTTCTTCGGAACCATTCTGCAGCGCTTGCGATCTGGTGCCGGGCCTGCCAATGCTCGACCTTTTGTGGACGAACAAGACGCTTCACAGCCGGGCGGAATAAACGTATCATACGACTAATGTGACGAGCAGTAGCCGGCCGCGTTGACTTGGATCACGCCTTCGCGCTACCGTTTTTCACACAACATGAATAGCATTCCAACTATTGGAAGAAAGGTGGAGCAAGCGTCACTCAACGTGGTGTCTCATATATGAAAGCCTCCCGGCGTCGTATATCAGATGCCATCGCAAAATCAGATGCCAGCGTCAACCGGGGTACGCGTAGCGCCCGGAGAATGCATCGCCTCGAAGGTGCGGGGTTGCACCAGTTTCGGGGCGGGTCAGCAACGAGAATGGAGCAATCATGTCGAACCGAAGAAGTCTCGGCATCACAGCAATTGCACTCGCGTCAGCGGTTTCGCTAGCCGGCTGTGCCGGCGGAACGACCGGCGGCGAGAACGAGGGGAACGGCTCAAGCGACTTCCCGAACAAGCGGATCGAACTCATCGTCCCGTGGGGAGCAGGCGGCGGCACCGACCAGGTCGCGCGTCAGCTTGCGATGGCCGCGGAGCGGCTTTGCGGCTGGAACATCTCGGTATCCAACATGGATGGCGGCGGTGGCGCTGTCGGGCATGCCGCAATCGCAGACGCCAATCCTGACGGCTACACGGTGGGCTCGATCGACACCTCGCTGTTGTTCTATCAGCCCTCCGGTGTCTCGGAGATCAGCCCCGACGCCATGACCCCGGTTATGCAGTACAACGTCAAGCCGACGACCATCGCCGTAGGCGAGAGCCTCCCTTATGAGACCATCGACGATCTGGTCGCGGCGGCCAAGAGCGGCGAGAACATCCGGGTCGCCGTCAGCAGCCTTGGCGGAGCTCACCACATTGCGGCACTTGGCTTCGCCCAGGCGGCCGGAATCGATCTCACCTACGTGCCCTACCCCGGTGGCAATGCCGAGGCGACCCAGGGCATCCTCGCCGGCGAGGTCGAGGCACTGCTGGCGGATGACGCCGAGATTCTGCCGTTCGCCGAAGCCGGAGAGCTCAAGCCGCTCGCGCTCATGACCCAGGAACGTGGCGACGTGTTCCCGGAGGTGCCGACCCTCATCGAGTCCGGCATCGACTGGAGCATGGAGCAATGGCGTGGCCTGGCCGTGCCGAACGGCACCCCCGACGAGGTCGTGAGCACCCTTGAGGAGTGCTTCCTCGAGGCCTCCAACGACGAGACCTTCCTCGAGTTCATGGAGGTCAACGGTTTCGTGCCGGTGCACAAGACGGCCGAGGAGTTCGGCGAGCTGATCAGCACGCAGTTCGCAAGCGCGAAGGAACTCTCGGCACTCGTCGAGTGATCCGCCCTTCCAATAGTCGATTCGATGGCGTGGGTTCCGCCGACTGCGTGCGGAACCCACGCCACCCAGAGAGGAAGCAATGGGCGGGAACAAAGCCTCGATCAAGCCGAAGCATCTCATCCAGAGTGCGCTCTGGATCGCGCTCGCACTCGCGGTGTTCCTAGCGAGTCTCCAGTTGCCCTTCCCGAAGAGCGCGGCGGACCCCTCGCCGGCGATCCTGCCGATCGGAACCGCGATCATCCTGGTTGTGCTCGCAGTGCTACTGCTGGTGTTTCCCACCGAGACCGAGCGCATGCCAGGGCGCAGCGAACTGCTGCGCGTGGCCCGCACGCTCGTGATCTTCGCCGCCTATGTGGCGCTCATCCCAATCCTGCAGTTCATCGTCGCGACGTGGATCTACCTGATCGTGATCCTGCTCGTCTCCGGCGAACGCAGAGTACTAACGGTCGGGGTGCTTCCCCCGATCGCCTCGGTAGTGCTCTTCGTCCTCTTCTACTCGCTGCTGGGCGTTTCAATCCCGGCCGGAGGGCTCGAGCTGTTCATCCACAAGCTGCTGTTCTGACTTTGATCCGACAGCCCTAGGAACGGACTCCAGACATGGAATGGATTGAAGGCCTAAGCGCGGCCTTGCAACCGCAACCACTCCTGCTGCTAATGCTGGGCATCGTCATCGGTATGCCCGTAGGTGCCATCCCGGGACTGACTGCCACGATGACAGTGGCCATTCTGCTCCCGGTAACGTTCTTCTTCGACCCGCTGCCCGGCATCATGATGCTGCTCGGCATCTACTTATCGGTGCTGTTCTCGAGCGCGATACCGGCGATCCTGATCAACACTCCCGGCACGCCGTGCGCTGCGGCAACCGTCTTAGACGGATATCCGATGATGGTGAACGGCAGAGGCGGGCAGGCTCTGGCCACGTCATCCATCTCGTCGGGCATCGCAGGAATCATCGGCGGTCTGATGCTGGCATTCTTCGCGCCCGCGGTGGCCGAGATCACCCGACTGTTCAACGCACCCGTGTACTTCGCGCTCGCAGTGCTCGGGCTCATCATGGTGGTCTCGATCGCGGAAGACAATCTGGTCAAGGGCCTGATCTCCGGCTTGCTCGGAGTCATGATCTCGATGGTCGGACTGGACCCCGTCGGCGGTTCGCCACGGTTCACCTTCGGCTTCGACCCCTTGCTGGGCGGACTCAGCATCATCCCGCTGCTGATCGGGTTGTTCGGCATGAGTGAAGCGCTGCGCAACTACGAGAACATCCGCACATCGACATATGCGCAGTCGCGGATCGGCAAGTTCATGCTCACGAAGTCGGAATGGCGCCAGATCATGCCGACCACGATCGGCTCCTCGATCATCGGGTTCTTCGTCGGGGTGCTGCCAGGCGTGGGCGGTGACATCGGCGGCTTCGTCGCATACAACGAGACCAAGCGGTTCGCCAAAGTCAAGAGCATGTTCGGCAAGGGCGACATCCGCGGGGTAGCCGCCGCCGAGGCCGCGAACAACTCGAGCTCGGCAGGCGCACTCGTGCCCATGATGACCCTCGGCATTCCCGGCGACACCGTGACCGCGATCCTAATCGGCGCGATCACCGTTCACGGCCTGCGGCCAGGGCCCCGGCTGTTCGAGGGGAGCCCCGACCTCGTCTACGGCATTTTCGTCGCCATGATCCTGGGCGCCGCGATCGTTCTAGTTCTCGGATTGCTCGGCATCCGGGTGTGGGCGCAGATTCTTAAGGCGCGCCCGCCGGTGTTCTGGCCGGTCGTCTTCGTGCTCTGTGTTCTCGGTTCGTTCGCATTCCGCGCGAGCTTCCTCGACGTCGTCGTGATGCTGTGCGCGGGAGTGCTCGGCTACTTCATGACGAAGGGCAGGTATCCGCTCGCGCCCGTCGTGATCGGGATGATCCTCGGCCCGCTCATGGAAGAGAGCCTCGGCCGCGCGGTGGTGATCTCGGGCGGTTCGCTCGCTTGGGTCTTCGACCCGCTTCCGCTGTCCCTGCTAATCCTCGCGGTGCTCTCGATCGTGTACTCGATCGTGCGCGGCATCCGTGCAAAAGGAAAGAAGCCGCTGCTCGTGCCCACGGTCGAAGAAATCCGCCAGAACATGGACCAGGAGTCGCGGTGAAGATAACCAACGTCGTGCTCACCCCGGTCCGCACGCGCCGGCGCACCGGGTCGATCTCGGTTCACGTCATGGTGCAGCTCGGGACCGACGCGGGAATCGTCGGCCTCGGCGAGATGTCCGACCTGGATTGCTATCGGATGCACCTGCCGGACCTCACCGCGCTTCAGGTCGCGATCGAGCGCGTGGTGGTCGGCGCCGACCCGTTCCGGATCGGTCAACTCCATATGGACCTGCAAGCTCAGATGCCGACCTACTTGCGCAAGGCGAACAACTATCCGCCGTTCACCCTCGCGTCGCAGCTCGCCACGTCGCTCGACATGGCGTTCTACGACATCGTCGGCAAGGCATTGGGCACGCCCGTATACAACTTGCTCGGCGGCAAAGTCCGCGACCGCATCGAGACGACGTATCCCATCTTCCAGGCCAAGGTGAAGGACGACATCCCGCGCTATCTGGGGATGATGGAAGAACTGGTCGGCCGCGGCGTGACCCGGTTCCGCTACTACGTCGGCGTTGATCAGGACCTGGACGAGATATTCCTCGGCGCGCTTCGCGACAAATTCGGCCAGACGATCCACTTGAAGGGCCTGGACTTCCAGGGGCACTTCTACTGGAAAGACATGCTGCGGATGTACGAGCGGTACCGGCCGTACGGATTCGACCTCGTGGAGAGCGTGAGTCACGACGAAGACTACGAGGGCATGGCAGAGGTCCGAAAGCGTGTGGACGTTGCGGTGTCCGAGCACGTCGCGAGCTACGCCCAGGCGACCCGGATGATCAAGGCCGGCGCCGTAGACGTCTTCAACATCACGCACAACTCCGGGGGCATCTGGGGCGCCATGCGACTGTTCGCGATCGCCGACGGGGCCGGGTTGCAAGCGCTGCTGTCGACCACGCAAGAGCTCAGCGTTGGTACCGCCGCCGTGGCCCACATCGGGGCCGCAATTCCCGAATTGCACTACCCCGGGGATGCGGTTGGGCCGTTGCTTTACCTGGAAGACGTCGTCGAGAAGGGGATCGAGTACGACGGCGTACAGATGGTGGTCCCCGACGGTCCCGGGCTCGGCGTGGAACTGGACCCCGAGAAGCTGGAAGCGGCTACCGGTTCGCTTCTTGAGTGGGACAATCCAGCGCACGGGGCGAACTATGTCGGCAGTTGAGCCGACGGCAGAACCTGCCGTCTTCACGCTCGCCGCGCCCTTCGTGCCGTCCCGCACCGAGGCCGTGGTCGAAGCGGTGCGGGAGGCCATCCTGGCCGGCCGCTTTGCACCGGGCGATCTACTTGTCGAGCAGGATCTTGCGCGCCAGTTCGGGATGTCGAAGACTCCCGTCCGAGAGGCGCTGCGGTTGCTCGCGGCTTCTGGACTCGTGACCATCAGCACCTTCAAAGGGGCCTCGGTACGGGTCGTCGACGAAGCCATGATGCGATCGGTGTACGAAGTGCGCGCGATCCTCGAACCCGAGGCGCTCAGGCGCTCCGCGTCGAGCGGCGCGAGAATCGACACCGGTCTGGCCGAGGCGATTCTGGCGGAGGCGGCCGGAGCGATCGACCAGGCGGACTACGCGAAACTCAGTCTGCTCAACCGGCGGTTCCATCGGGTGTTGTACGAGAACTGCGAGAACCCGCTACTCGTGCAGATACTCGACGGCCTGAAAGACCAGACCGCATTGATCAGCACCGTCGGGTGGCACGCGCGTTCGAGCTATACGAGCGAGTTGTACGAGCATCGGGTCATTCTCGATGCGATCGCCAAGGATGCGGACCCAGAGCACGCGGCAGTGCTGCTGCGGCAGCACATCGAGCGTTTTCAGGAAACTGTCACGCCGGCGGTCACCGTCCAGAGCGGCGATCCCCGCCCCGACGGCGACTGAACCGATTCGCCGGATTGTTCTAGAAAGGATGGATTCCGCTGTGGAGCACCAAGAGTTGGCCGAGCGGCTCAACACGATCGTCGGCATCCCGGTCACCCCGTTCGACGGTGCCGGGAAGGTGGACGAGGCCGCCTACATACGAGTGGTGGAGAGGATCGCGGATCCGAACATCGGCGTGCTCACGGCAAACGGGAACACGAGCGAATTCTATGCCCTCAGTCAGGACGAGGCCGCGCGTGCGGTCGAGCTCACGGTGGAGCACGGTTCCGGCGCACTGGTCATGGCGGGCATCGGACTGGATCTGGCGACCGCGATCGCGGCAGGCCGCCGGGCGCAGCAGGCCGGCGCGGCAATGGTCATGGTGCATCAGCCACCGCACCCCTATCGTTCGCAGTCCGGCTGGCTGGACTACCACCGCGCCGTCGCGGACTCGCTCGGCGACCTCGGGATCGTCGTCTACATACGCGACCCATCCGTGACGCCTGAGATGATCCGTGCGCTCGCGGCGTCGAGCCCGAACCTGGTCGGAGTGAAGTACGCCGTCGCCGACCTTGCCCGATTCGCCGAGATGGCCGTGGGGTCGGAGCAAGACGATTTCACCTGGATTTGCGGACTGGCCGAGACGTGGGCGCCTGCGGCTTGGCTGCTGGGAATGCACGCTTACACATCCGGGCTTGTGAACGTGGCGCCGCGAGCCGCCGCAGCGTTGTTCGAGCGTTTGCGCGCGGGCGACTACGACGGGGCGATGGGACTATGGCGTTATCTGCAGCCGTTCGAGCAGATCCGCAACGGGAACCAGGGAGAGCTCAACGTCTCGGCGGTCAAGGAGGCCCTCTTTCAACTGGGTCTTTGCGAACAGACGGTTCGTCCGCCGATTTCGGTGCTGCGCGACCCGGAACGGCAACGAGTGCAAGGGTTCTTGAGCGACCTGCGCTCCACTGGGTTGCTCGAGGCCGCATAGGAGGAGCATGAGCGACACGATTGCGTTAAGAGTCGGCCGCGAGGATCCGACCTACGACTATCAGGTGGGTCCTGCTTCGACCGTGCAAGTTGACGCGGGCGACCGGGTCGTGTTCAGCACCCACGATGCGCGAGCAGGCGCGTTCGCCGACGTGACCGCGGGCGAGTGGTTCGACCTGCCCAAGCGCTCGCCCGCGGGACGTTCGGATCCGCTCAGCGGCCCCGTGTACGTCAGGGGGGCCGAGCCGGGTGACAGTCTCGTCGTGCAGATCGAGCAGATCGTGGTCGACGCGCGCGGCTGGTGCGGCGGCCGGCCGGTTGGCGCTCTCGATGCCGGCCGGATACCGGAATCGCGTGCGATCGTCTGCGAGATCGAGCGGGACAGCATCCGGTTCTCGGACCGCATCCAAGTTGCTGCCGTGCCGATGGTGGGTTGCATCGGCACGGCCCCCGCGGGGGAGCCGATGCCGTCCGAGAATCCCGGTCGCAACGGCGGAAACCTGGATCAGAACGTGATTCGTGCCGGAGCTCGAGTGCACCTGCCGGTCGCACATCCGGGTGGCTACCTGTTTCTCGGCGATGTTCACGCTGCCCAGGGCGATGGAGAACTATCGGGCATCGGCCTCGAAATCGGAGCGGAGACCACCGTCCGCGTCGACGTGGTTAAGGGCTCTGGCATCGCCTGGCCGTGGGTCGAACTCGACGACAAGATCATGGTCCTGGTCTCGGCTGCTGAGTTCACCGATGCGCGACGTGAGGCGATGGAATGCATGCTCGCCGTACTCGAGTCGCAACTGCAACTCACTTCAGCACAAGCACTCGCGCTCCTGTCGATCGCCGGAGATCTGAGGATCGGGCAAGCATGCGGCGGTTTCGATTTGACCGTGCGACTGGAGATGCCGGCGAGCCTCGGACTGCGACCCGCCTGAATCCGAACGAGAGGTACACGGCAGGCAGAAGACAAGGGAACGATCATGGTTACATCAGTGAATCCGCGTACTCGCGAAGCGTATGGGAGCCTCGCCGACACCACTCCCGAGCAAGTGGAGCAGGTTGTCACTCTCGCCAGCGAAGCCTTCGAGGCGCTTTCGGACAAACCACGGCGCTGGCGCGCCGATCTGCTCGGCGCGATCGCCGAATCTTTGGAATCGGCGGGCGATCAGATCGTTGAGGCGGCCGTGGCCGAGTCCGGCCTGGGCGAAGCGCGCCTTCGCGGCGAGCTTGGCCGCAGCGCTTTCCAGTTCCGGCTGTTCGCCGAAGCAGTGCTCGAGGGGAGCTATCTCGAAGCCGCGATCGACCGCGCGGGCATGACACCGATGGGCCCCGGTCCCGAGATCAGACGGATGCTGCATCCGATCGGTCCGATCGCCGTGTTCGGCGCAAGCAACTTCCCGTTGGCGTTTTCGGTGCCTGGCGGCGACACCGCATCGGCGCTCGCGGCCGGGTGCCCGGTCGTGGTCAAGGCGCACTCGTCGCATCCGATTACGGCGCAGCGCTGCTTCGAAGCGATTCGCGCAGCTCTCGCGCGAGTCGGCGGGCCGGAAGGAGCGATCGGGATCGTCTACGGCACCGAGGCGGGCCGGGCACTCGTCGTCGATCCGCGAATCAGGGCCGTCGGTTTCACCGGGTCGCTTTCCGGCGGCAAGGCCCTCATGCACTTGATCAACACGCAGCGCGACGAACCAATTCCGTTCTACGGAGAGCTCTCCAGCCTCAACCCGCTCGTGATCACCGAAGGTGCAGCGCTCGAGCGTGCGAGCGACATCGCCCAGGGGTTGTTCGCGAGCGTCACCGGGTCGGCCGGTCAGCTCTGCACGAAGCCTGGGGTGGCTTTCGTGCCGGCCACGGCTGCGGGCGACGCTCTCGTGGAGGAATTGAAGCGGCTCACCGAGCAGGCCGAGAGCCAAGTGCTGCTCAACGGGAGGATCCACGAATCGTATGGGTCGTACCTGCATCGTCTCGAGTCGATGTCCGGCTCTGCGGTCAGCCTCGTGGGCGGTGCGCCGGGCGCCGACAATGAGGGTTTCTGGGCGGTTCCTACCGTGGCGAGCGTGGCTGCTGGGGATCTGACCGACGAACTGACCGAGGAGTGCTTCGGCCCATTCGTTCTCGTCGTACGCTATGAGCAGTTGAGCGACGTGACTGATGCGCTCGCGCGCGTGCCGCGCTCGTTGACCGGAACCGTGCACCACGCCGATAGCGAGGGGAAGGCGGTGTCGGAACTGACGCGGGTGCTGTTCCCGCGATCCGGCAGGCTCATCTTCAACGGGTATCCGACCGGGGTCCGCGTGTCTTGGGCGCAGCACCACGGCGGTCCTTGGCCGGCAACCAACAGCATCCACACTTCGGTCGGCGTGACCGCGATGCGCCGCTTTCTAAGGCCCGTCGCCTGGCAGGACGCCCCGGAGGCGGTCTTGCCTGAAGAATTGCGCGACGGGTTCGACGAGATCCCGCGCCGCATCGACGGCGAGCTGCGCTTGCCCTGACTGCCCGCGAAGCTCGGAAGGACCTTATTCATATGACTGCGAGTGCCGGTGGCTTCCGGATTCTCGTGACCGATCCGGTGATCAGCCGATTCGCGGATGTCATGAAGGAGCACGCGGGCGACCACGAGTGGATGTTCGCCATGGACTGGAGCGCCGATCGGGTTCTGCAGACGATGCCTTCCGTGGACGTCGTCGTGTCTTCGATCATGAGCCCCGACATGGCGAAGGCGGGGGAGCGCCTCAAACTCGTGCATGCCACGGGCGCGGGATTCGACAAGTTGCCGCTTGCCGATCTCGCCGAGGGTGTGGTCGTGGCCAACACCTATCACCATGGCCGTTCGATCGCGGAACACGTGATCATGGTGACCTTGATGCTGTCCAGGCGTGCGCTGCAAGTGGACGCCGAGATGCGCGCTGGCACGTGGCGCAATATCGTCAACGACCCCGATGTTCCATTCCACACCGAATTGAGCGGCCGGGCGATGGGCCTGATCGGCTTCGGCAGCATCGGCCAGGAGGTCGCGCGCTTGGCGACCGCGCTCGGGATGAGCGTGCGCGCCGTACGCCAGAACCCGCAGGGCGCCGTGCCGAGTGACCTGGACCTGGCGTGGGTGGGGTCGGTGGACCAATTGCATGAGCTCATGGCCGCCTCAGACGTGGTCGTCGTGACCGTGCCCTTGAACGAGCACACGCGCTCTCTCGTGGATGCGCGAGCGCTCGGTGCGATGAAATCCAGCGCCTACCTGGTCAATGTCGCTCGCGGTCCGGTCGTGAACGAGGACGCGTTGTATCGCGCACTCGTCGATGGCGTCATTGCCGGCGCCGCCCTCGATGTCTGGTGGGGCAACCCGGCCGACCCGAAAGATCCGGCTCCGGCGACGCGTCCGTTCATGGACCTTCCGAACGTTGTGGTCACGCCGCATCACTCGGGGAATTCGCTAGCGACCTTCCAGCAACGGGCGGCCGACATCGGCGCCAACATCGCCCGACTCGCGAGCGGCGAACCGCTCGTCAACCTCGTGCACCCGCAGCCGGGGCAGAGGTAGCGACCGTGGCAGAGGCAGCTGGATCGGAACTGCTGGATCCCGCAACGGTGGTCGGGTACCTGCAGGGCCGGGGTGTGCTGCCGGCGGGCACGGGCCGCGCCCGCGAACTGGCGGGCGGGATCAGTAACGTCGTGCTGGCCGTAGACGGACAGGCGACCCGGCTGGTCCTGAAGCAATCGCTCGCACAATTGCGGGTGCGCGAGGAATGGTCCGCCCCGCGGGAGCGGGTGCTCAGCGAGGCAGCCGCTCTCCGGTTGTGCTCGACGCTCACGCCGGGGTTCGTTCCCGCCGTGGTCGACGTCGATCCGGACCGGCTCACGTTGACGATCGAACGCGCACCCGACGAATGGTCCGATTGGAAGACGAAGCTGCTCGCGGGCTCCGTGGATACCGAGATCGGTGCCCGGCTGGGCGATCTGCTGGCGCGGTGGCATGACGGCACGCTGGCGGGCGCGCAAATGCCGGATCGGCTCACGCGCGATACCGAAGCGTTCCGGATGCTTCGGACCGACTCCTATCACGCGAGCGTGGCGGCCAAGCATCGCGAATTGCGCCCGGCCCTCATGGAAGTCGTTGATCGGATGCAGGAGCGACGTCTCACGCTCGTGCACGGCGACTTCTCGCCCAAGAACGTGCTGGTCGGGCCGGCCGGGGCCATGTGGGTGATCGACTTCGAGGTCGCGCACTTGGGCGATCCGGTCTTCGACCTGGCCTTCTTGCTCAGCCACTTGTTGCTGAAGTCGGTGCATCGCCGAACCGACGCCGCGCGGCTCGATGCCACTGCAGAGGCATTCCTCGGCGCCTATGTCGCCCATGCTGCGAACGTGCCTGCCGTGGACCTGCCGTATGTGTCCAACCAAATCGCATGCCTGCTGCTGGCGAGGGTGGACGGCAAGTCTCCCGCCGAATACCTGGACGCGCGCGAGCGGGAGATCGTCTGGCGTCTGGGCGTCGAATTGCTGGCCCATCCTGCAGATGACTTGAAATCGATCGCCGACATGAGAGAGCAGATAATTGGCTGACCGTTTCCGCATCGCCCGTACCCACGCGTGGGAAGCCCTGGACTCCCGGGGCCGGCCGACGGTCGCCTGTCGGGTCGAACTGGAGCAAGGCGCGTTCGGCCGGGCGATCGTACCGTCGGGCGCTTCCACCGGCCGGCACGAGGCGCACGAACTGCGGGATGGGGGCGAGCGCTACGGAGGCTACGGCGTCACGAAGGCGGTAGACGCCGTCAATGACGTTTACGCGCGACTGATCGAGGGCAAGTCGGTCGAGGATCGGGTCGCGATCGACACCCTCATCGAGCAGGAGGACGGGCAGGAAGCGCTGGGCCGATTGGGCGCGAATGCCGCTCTCGCCGTGTCGCTGGCGGTCACACTCGCGCACGCCGATGCGAGCGGTCAACCGCTATGGCAAGCGCTAGATCCTGCGCGTGAAGTACCGCTCCTGCCCATGCCGATGGTCAACATCTTCTCCGGAGGTGCGCACGCCGGACGCGCTGTCGACGTGCAGGACTTCTTAGTCGTGCCGCTCGGGGCGAGCTCGTTCCGCGAGGCGATCGAATGGGTCTGGGCAGTGCGCGCGGCCTGTGCCCGCTTGCTTGAGGCACAGGGCGGCTGGCCCGCACTCGTCGCGGACGAAGGGGGCCTGTCGGCTCGATTGGCAAGCAACGAGCAAGCGCTCAAGCTGCTTGCGGAGGGCATTGAGGCGGCGGGATTCCGTCCACTCGAGGACATCGGAATCGCAATCGATGTCGCGGCCAGCCAGCTGGTCGACGGGCCGGAGGTCGTGCTGGCGAGTCAGCAAGAGCGGCTCTCGGTAGACGAGTGGATCGCGCGCGTCGTCGATTGGACGGCCGCCTATCCGATCGTCTCGATAGAAGACGTCGTCGGCGAAGACGACTGGGCGGGCTGGCAACGAGCGGCGACACGGCTGGGCGCCCTCCAGGTGCTCGGCGATGACCTTTTCGCGACGAATTCCGTGCGGCTCGCCCGCGGCGTCGCCGAGCAGGCTGCGAACGCCGTGCTCGTGAAGGTGAACCAGGCCGGCACTGTCTCTCGGGCCGAGTGGGTGGTCCGCCAGGCCAAGGACGCGGGCTTTGCCACCGTGGTGAGCGCTCGTTCGGGCGACACCGAGGACCACTGGCTGAGCGATCTCGCGGTCGGCTGGCGTGCTGGCCAGATCAAGGTGGGCTCCACGATGCGCAGTGAACGGACTGCGAAGTGGAACCGCCTCCTCGAGATCGAGAGCAGCGGACCGAGCGAGTTCGCCGGCCGGGGTGTTGTCATCCGCTAGGGGCAGACGACGCCTCCGGCCTGCTCGCGGACGCTCACCGTGGGGCGAGCGTCATCTGCCGCTGCGTGCCGAGCTTGTCGATGCCGAGTTCCATGACATCTCCCGGCTGCAGCCAGACCGGGGGGTTGAACCCCATGCCGACGCCGGGCGGCGTTCCGGTGTTGATCAGGTCGCCGGGCTCGAGCACGAGGAACTGGCTCAGGTAGTGCACGATGAAGTACGGGTCGAAGATCATCGTCGACGTGGATCCGGTCTGCCGCCGGACGCCGTTCACGTCGAGCCACATGCCGAGGTCCAGCACATCCTCGATCTCGTCCGGGGTGGCCAGCCACGGACCGGCGGGGTTGAACGTCTCGGCGGACTTTCCCTTGCTCCACTGCCCGCCGCGTTCGGTCTGGAACTCTCGTTCGCTCACGTCGTTCACGATCGTGTAGCCGGCAATGGCATCCCGGGCCTCTTCGGGGCTTGCCAGGTAGCTCGTCCGCCGGCCGATGACGATGCCGAGCTCGACCTCCCAGTCGGTCTTGGTCGACCCACGCGGGATCCGTACATCGTCGTTCGGCCCGACCAGGGTGTTGGGCGATTTGGTGAACAGGATCGGTTCGTCGGGAACCGGCATGCCGGTCTCCGCTGCGTGGTCGCTGTAGTTGAGGCCGATGCACAGGATCTGGTGCGGTCTGGCGATGGGGGCGCCGATACGTTCGCCCGCGAAGCGCGTCACTGCGCCCGCCGCGACCCGATCTGCGACTTCGCCACGGATGCGCTCGATGCCGCCGGACCCGAAGAACGCCTCGTCGAAGTCTCCGGTGAGATCCGACACGTCCACATAGTTCTCCGCGTCGACTCGGACGACGGGCTTTTCCGCCCCTACGTCTCCGATTCGCATGAGCTGCATACCCTACTCCTTGCTGTTGTGTTGCTTGGCTCCCGGATCGCCTTGGACGATCCGGCGGATGTTCGCCAGTTCGTCGACGAGTCTGGCCAATGGGGTCCGGTGGCTCAGGGCGCTCACGCTTATAGCGCCGCTCGGGACGGTCGGCGATTTCAAGAATACGGGCACGGCGAGGCAATTGACGCCCGTCTCGTTCTCTTGGTCGTCGACCGCATAGCCTTGCTTGCGGATTCGTTCCAGTTCCGCATGCAGGGCTTCGACGGTCGTGATCGTCCGTTCGGTGCGGCGTTCCAGTTCGCCTTCGCCCAGCCAATCGCGAATCGCCTGCTCGTCTCCCAGCGCATACGAGAGCAAGAGTTTGCCGACGCCTGTGGAGTGTGCGGGGTTCCGGCCTCCCACGACCGATGTGAGTCGCATCGCGCCCGTGGGCGGGTCGATCTTGGCTTGGTAGACCACGGTGCGGCCGTCGAGTACGGCATAGTGCACGGTCTCGCCGTACCGCTTCGACAGCTCTGCGAGCACGGGCTGTACTCGCATGTTGTCCGGCCGCGCCTCGTGGTGCAGGAAGGCCAGCCGCAGGAATTCGTTGCCCAGTCGATAGCGGCCGCCCGGCTCCTGCTCGGCGAAGCCTGCCCGGCGCAAGGTTGCGAGCGCGCGATGCACGGTCGGTTTGGCGCTGTCGACGATCCGTGCGAGTTCGTCGAGCGCGATGCCGTCGGGATGCGACGCAAGAACGGTGAGGACCGCGAGCACGCGGTCGGCGCCGACAACGCGCTGCACTTGCGGTTCCATAGTCGCCTCGTCTGCCGGTAGTGTGTGTTCCACATGATAGACCCGCGTTCCAAGAAATGAAAATCAGAGGGCAATACATGGTTCGTACGGCACTTGTCACGGGAGGCGTCAGCGGCTTGGGCGCCGCGAGCGCGGCCAAACTCGCTCAGGAAGGTGCCGATGTCGTCACCATCGACATTTCCGCTGAGGCCGACTTCGTGGTCGACATCTCGGATTCCCGCGCCGTTCGCGACGCGGTCGGAAAGATAGGCAAGGTCGACATCCTCGTGAACAGCGCGGGGATCGTCGGTCCGAGCAAACCGTTGTGGGAAGTCGAAGACGACGAGTGGCGTCGCGCGTTCGAAGTCAACGTGAACGGCACCTTCAATATGTGCCGCGCCGTGATCCCTGGGATGCGCGAGCGAGGCTGGGGCCGGATCGTGAACTTTGCGAGCATGGCCGGCAAAGACGGCAATCCGAACATCGCCGCATACTCAGCCACGAAGGCCGCTGTGATCGCCCTCACGAAATCGGTGGGCAAGGAACTCGCGCGCGACGGGGTGCTCGTCAATGCGATCGCGCCCGCGGTCATCAGCACGCCGATGAACGCGGCCACCCCGCCCGAAGTGCTCGAGCGGCTGACGAGCCTGATCCCGATGGGACGTGTCGGCCGGCCCGACGAGGTGGCCGAACTCGTGGCTTGGCTGGCGTCGGAGAAGATGAGCTTCTCGACTGGAGCAGTGTTCGACATCAGCGGCGGTAGGGCAACGTACTAGCCGGGCTATAGATTCGGGGGATGACCAGGAGCACCCGGGCGAAGACGAGCACCAAGCGCCTCGTGGTCGCGATCAATCCCACGGCATCGTCCGGTAAGCGCCGCGATGTGGGTCCCGCCGTCGTCGCGGTGCTGCGGGCCGCTGGGCACGAGGTGACTTCGCTCACCGAGCCCGGGTGCGACGAACTGCTCGAGACCGCGCGGCTCGCGCTGCAGGACAAGCCCGACGCGCTTGTCGTAGTCGGCGGCGACGGCATGGTGAACCTCGGTGCCAACCTGGTGGCGGGCACCCCGGTCCCGCTCGGGATCGTGCCATCGGGCACCGGGAACGACATGGCCCGTGGGCTCGGCATCCCCATCGGCGACACCAAGGCGGCCATCGCCACCCTCGAACGGTCCCTGCAGGGCACACCTCGCACGATCGACGCGGCGAAAGTCCGTCATGCCGGCGGCGAACGCTGGTTCGCGTGCGTGCTCTCCGCCGGCTTCGACGCCGTGGTCAACGAGCGGGCCAACCGGATGCGGCGGCCACGCGGGCCCGTCCGCTACATCCTCGCGCTGCTCGTCGAACTCGTGAGGCTCAAGCCGATCCGCTACCGGCTCACGCTAGATGGCGAAGACTTCGAGCATCGCGCGGTGCTGGTCTGCGCCGCGAACAATGTCTCGTTCGGGGGCGGCATGAAGGTCACTCCGGACGCGCTGCTCGACGACGGGCTTCTCGACGTGATGGTCGTGCAACCGCTGTCGCGCACCGCGTTCCTACGTATCTTCCCGCGCGTGTTCCGGGGCGCGCACGTGAGCGACCGCCGGGTCTCGATCCAGCGTGCGAGCCGCATCCGAATCGAAGCGGACGACATCGTCGCGTACGCGGACGGCGAGCGATTCGCGCCGCTCCCGGTCGAAATCGAGTGCGTCCCGGGAGCGCTCCGCGTGCTCGCCTGACCGGTCGCGCGCCGGTCACGCGACTCGTTCGAGGTTGTCCAGTCGCGCCGCGGCCGCCCGCAGCATCCGCCCGTTCATCCGGATCACGAGCGGCGCGGGAACCGTTCGGTGCAGGGCTCGCATGAGCATTCCCGGCATGTGCACGGGCTTTCCGCGCTCAAGAGTGCGAAGGGTGCCGCGCACCGCGGTCTCCACGCTCACAGGTGGCAGCGGCAGGGCGCGGCGGTCGAGACCGAGTGCCCCGATGATCGGGGTGTCGACCGCGACCGGCAGCAGTGTGGTGACCTTGACTCCCGCTGGTCGCCACTCGTGGTGCAGGGCTTCGCCGAGGCTCCGCACGAAGCTCTTGCCCGCGCTCGCAGTCGCCATGTACAGCCGCGAACGCTGTGGACAACTTCCGCAGCCGACGCGGCGTTCGGCGCAAGATGGCCGGGTGAACTCTGCCGTCGTGACCATCACCGACCGAGTGCGCGAGCGCATCCGCCGTGACGGGGTCGATCTCGGAACCGACAGGATGCTCGCCGAACGGTACGCACGCGACGAGGTGCAGCGCTACAGCGAGCGCGCACTCGGCGGATCGCTGCCGCTGCTCGACGACGAGCGGCTCGCCGCCCGGCAAGTGGTGGCGGCGCTCACCGGATACGGACCGCTGCAGCCGTTCTTCGACGACGACACGGTCGAAGAGATCTGGATCAACTCGCCCGAACAAGTCTTCATCGCGCGAAATGGCGTGCCTGAGCTGACCGAAGTGCGGCTCACCGACGCGCAAGTGCGAGAACTGGTCGAGCGGATGCTGCAGTCCAGCGGCCGGCGGGTCGACCTGTCGACGCCGTTCGTCGACGCATCGTTGCCCGACGGATCCAGACTCCACGTGGTCATCCCAGATATCACGCGAAAACACTGGGCCGTGAACGTGCGCAAGTTCGCCAAGCGCATCCGCGACCTGCGCACACTCGTCGAACTCTCTTCGCTCAGCAACGAGGCGGCCGAGTTCTTGCGGATGGGCGTGCTCGCCGGCCTCAACATCCTCGTCTCGGGCGCGACGCACACGGGCAAGACGACGATGCTCAACGCGCTGCTGGCGGTCGCCCGCGAGAGCGAACGGGTGGTCACCGTCGAGGAGACGTTCGAGCTCGACGTCGCATCGCGCGATGCGGTTTCGATGCAGTGCCGGCAGCCGAGTCTGGAAGGCACCGGCGAGGTGACCTTGCGGCGACTGATCAAGGAGGCGCTGCGGATGCGACCCGACCGCCTCGTGGTCGGCGAGGTGCGCGAAGCCGAATCGCTCGACCTGCTGATCGCGCTCAACAGCGGATTGCCGGGAATGTGCAGCTTGCACGCCAACAGCGCGGCTGACGCCCTGACCAAGCTGAGCACTCTGCCGTTGCTCGCCGGCCGCAACATCGACTCCGCTTTCGTGGTGCCCACAGTCGCAGGCTGCATCGACCTCGTGGTGCACTGCGAGCTCGACCGGCGCGGTCGCAGGCGCGTCGCCGAGATCGTCGCGCCCACGGGTGAGGTGCAAGGTGCGATCGTGCAAGCGGAGAGCATTTTCAAGCGCGAGGGCGACCGCCTGGTGCCCACCGGGACCCTGCCGGCCCGGGAGGAGAAGTTCGCTTCGGCCGGGTTCGACCCGCGTGTCGTGCTCGAGGCGGCTAGGGCGTGAGCCTGGCACTGGGCCTGGTCGGCGGGGTCGGGCTGCTGCTGATCGCGGCCCCGTTCCTCTGGCCGCGACGGGTAGTACCCGCACGCAGGCGCGGCCCGAAAGCGCTCACGGCGGTGAAGGACCGCCTCGTTCAGGCGGGACTCGAGCGCGTGAGCGTACCCATGTTCGTCGTCGTATCGCTCGTGATCGCCGCGGCGGGGGCGGCGCTCTGCTTCGCCTTGCTGCCGGTCGCCGCGCTCGCGCTGGTCGCCGGCGGAGCTGCCGGCGTCTTGCCGGCGCTCACCGTCTCGTGGCGTGCCAGGGGCCGGCGCAAGGCGAAACGGCTCGCGTGGCCCGATGTGGTCGATCACTTGGTGTCGGCGGTGCGGTCGGGCGTGCCGCTGCCGGATGCGATCGCCCAGCTCGCCGAGTCCGGTCCGGCCGACTTGCGCGAGCCTTTCCGCATTTTCGCCGGCGAGTACGCCGCCACCGGCAACCTGTCGGTCGCGCTCGACGATCTCAAGCTGAGGCTCGCCGACCCGGTCGCCGACCGGATCGTGGAGACCATCCGGATGTCGCGCGAGGTGGGCGGCAGCGAGCTGCCCGCGGTGCTGCGCAGCCTTTCCGCGTACTTGCGTCAGGAGCAGGCTTTGCGGGCGGAGGTCGAGGCCCGGCAATCGTGGATCGTCAACGCCGCACGGCTCGGGGTCGCGGCGCCGTGGGTCGTGCTCGCGATGCTCGCCACGAGGCCAGAGGCCGCACTCGCCTACAACTCGCCTGCCGGGGCCGTGCTCATCGTCTGCGGTCTCGGTGTCACGATCGTCGCGTACCGACTCATGATGGCTCTCGGCCGGTTGCCCGAAGAGCGGAGGTGGCTCGCGTGAGCGACGTGGGCTGGTCTGTGCTCGCAGGGCTGACGCTCGGCCTCGGGTTGTGGATCCTCGTGGCCTCCATGCCGCGCATGACCCGGCCGCGTCTGGCCGACCGCGTCGCGCCGTACCTCGCAGATGTGTCGGCATCCGCTAGAGAACTGGCCAGGCGTCGGCCTGCGACCGTCCTGCCGGTGCTTGCCGTGCTCGTCGCTCCCGTATCGGGGATGCTGCGCCGCGTGCTCGCGGCCTCGCTCGGCGGTACAGCGGTGGTGCGTGCCCGGCTCCGCCAGGCAGGTTCCCCGCTCACGGTCGAGGGCTATCGTTCCCGGCAGCTCGCCTGGCTCGCAGGTGCCTGCGCGGTCGGCATCGTGCTCGCGGTCGCGTCGCCGAGTGCAGCGGCATCGCCGGTCGCATTCGCCGTAGTCGTGGTGGGGTGCGCCGTCGCCGGGGTGTTCTCGAGCGATCGCGTGCTCGCCGGCAGCGCTAAGCGCCGGCTTGCGCGGCTCTCGCTCGAGCTGCCCGCCGTGCTCGAGTTCCTGGCGCTGAGTCTTTCCGCCGGCGAGGGCATCGCCGACGGCCTGCGTCGGCTGGCGCGGTTCGGCTCAGGCGAACTGGCGGTCGAGTTGCAGGATGCGGTCGCGAACGTGAACACGGGGGTCCCGCTGGCCACGGCCATGCAATCGCTGGCCGCCGAACTGGGTCTGCCCGCGTTCACCCGGTTCGTGAACCAGCTCGTGGGCGCCCTCGAACGCGGAAGCCCGATCGTCGAGGTGCTGCGGGCACAGGCCCAGGACGCGCGCGACGAGCACAAACGCCAGCTGCTTGAGACCGCGGGCCGCAAAGAGGTCTCGATGCTCGTGCCGCTCGTGTTCCTGATCCTCCCGGCGACCGTGATCTTCGCGGTTTTCCCCGGTGTCGTCGTGCTGCAAATGGGCTTCTAGGAGCGCGCGTGGTGGGAGCGTCAGCAATCACGAATGGTGGAGTAACTGTACAGGAAGGGCCAATCCTGTACTCTTTGTACATGACTGAGGGAGCTTCGATCAGCGTCTCCGACGCGCGGGAGCAGCTCGCCGCGATCATCGATCGGGCGAGAACCGACCACGAGCCGGTGTTCCTGACCCGGCGCGGCAAGCGCGTAGCCGCGGTGATCGACGCGGATGACTTGGAACACTTGATTGCGCTCGCCGAGGACATGACCGACATCCGTGCCGCGCAAGGAGCGCGTGACGAGCTGCGGCGGACTCAGAGCGAACCGGTGCCGTGGGATGAGGTCAAGGCCGACCTGGGTCTGATGTGACCTACTCGGTGAAGCTCACGCCCGCGGCCGAACGCCAACTGCGAAAGCTGGACGCGCCCGCTCGTCGCCGAGTGCAGGCAGCCATCGACCTCCTGGCCGAGAACCCGCGCCCACCCAAGGCGATCCAGCTCCTCGGCGGTGCCGGCGAATATCGCGTGCGCACCGGCGACTACCGGATCATCTACGAAATCGAGGACGACCAGCTGGTGGTGCTCGTACTGAAGGTCGGCCACCGGCGCGACGTGTACGTTCCCCGCTGACGGGTCAGGCACGGGACTCGCGATGCCGACCGGCCATGCTGTGGATAACTTCCGCCCGGTTCTTGCCGGCCACGACATCATGGCTCCGATATTGATATCGGAGGTAGCGTCATGTTGCGACGAGCGGCTAGCAGGTTCCGCTGGGACGATCGGGGGGACGTACCCGGCTGGGTGCTGATCACACTGATGACAGCTGGACTCGTGATCGTGATCTGGGCGCTCGCGGGCCCGGCATTGAGCTCGGTCTTCGAGCAAGCGATCGAGCGGGTCACCTCGTTCTGAGCCTCGTGCGCGCACCCTTTTGCCCGCGCGTCGCGCCATTCAGGTTCTGGCACGACGAGCGGGGTTCGGCGCCGGCGGAATTCGTGCTCGTCGGGATTCTGCTCACCGTGCTCACGCTCTCGGTGCTGCAACTCGGGCTCGCACTGCACGTGCGCAACACCGTGCTGGATGCCGCCGCCGAAGGCGCGCGCTTCGCCGCCCTCGCCGACAATGGTCTGGCAGACGGGGTCGCGCGCACGCGAGCGCTCATCGCGACCGCGATCGGCCCCGGCTACTCCCGTGAGGTCACCGCGGAATATGGCACCTACCTCGGGCACCCGTGCGCGATCGTGACCGTGCGCACCCCGTTGCCGCTGATCGGGCTGGCCGGTTTGGACAACGCGCTGGAGGTGACCGGCCATGCTGCGCTCGAGACGGTGGACTGACGACGACGGCTCGGCATCCGTCGAGTTCGTGACCGCTGGCGTGCTGTTGCTCGTGCCATTCGTGTACCTCGTGCTCGCGCTCGGCGCGATCCAGGCGGGTGCGCTCGCGGTGGAAGGCGCGGCGCGGCAAGCGGCGCGCGTTTTCGTGCAGGCGCAAGGGCCAGCGCAAGCGCAAGCCAGCGCGAATCGTGCGATCGAGGTGGGTTTGGCCGACTTCGGGGTGCCTGCCGAGGATGCGGCGGTGACGATTTCGTGTTCGCCCCGGCCAGATCGATGCCTCACCCGGGGCGGGCTGGTCACCGTGCATGTCGCAGTGCGAGTGGACTTGCCGCTCGTCCCGCCCGTGCTCGATGCGCAAGTGCCGTTGAGCGTGCCGTTGGAGGCGTCCGCCTCGCAGCAAGTGTCTAGGTTCTGGGGCGCCGGGTGATTTCGGGTTCGCGCGCGCGGGGTGAGGAAGCGCGGCATCGCCTCGCCGATCGGGGCGCCGCCGGCCTGCGGCGCTTGCGCGACGACGACGGGTCGATCCTCCCGCTTGTGTTCGGCTACGTGGCGCTGTCGCTCGTGCTCGTGCTGCTTGTCGCCGCGACCACTTCGCTGTACCTCGAGCGCAAACGGCTGTTCACGCTCGCAGACGGCGCCGCGCTCGCGGGTGCGGAAGCCTTCCCGCTCGGCGACGTGCAACCGGGAACTCCGCGGTTGCGACTGCGTTCCGCCGCGGTGACCGCTGCGGTGCACGAGTATCTGGACTCGGTTCCCACAGCCGAGTTCGACGGGCTGCGCGTCGAGCGTGCCGGCACCGTGGACGGTACGAGCGCGACCGTGGTGCTCTCGTCGTACTGGCGGCCACCGGTACTCACGCTGTTCGTTCCGGAGGGTATTCGCATCGAGGTCGAGGCGGTCGGCCGTTCGGTGTTCGGCTGAGTGTGCGGCGAACCCCGAGGCGGACACGAGTCGTGCACAGACGCGAACTCACGCCGGCTGGGCGCGACAGCGCGGGAATGGGCCAAGCCCGGGTTCGCTGGATGGCATAGCGATACCTCGCAGTGCAATGTATTGTGCTGGTAGGTAAGGGAGGGGCATGGATAAGGATCTCGTGGCGGCGATGGCCTCGCCGCTCGTGCTGGCGATCC